>CAYUTT010000007.1:14326-18299 GCA_964447575.1 uncultured Methyloceanibacter sp. | reverse complement strand
GGCAGCCTCGTTGTTGGCTCGAACGCCGCACCTGGAGAGCATGAGCGTAGAGACACCGATCCTCGGCGAGGGCGGCGCAGGCGAGCCCGGCGCCGACCTGATCAAGAACACGACAACCGAGGGCTTCATGCGCGACGTCGTCGAGGCCTCGCGCGAGGTCCCGGTCCTGGTCGATTTCTGGGCGCCGTGGTGCGGCCCGTGCCGTCAACTCACCCCTGTCCTGGAGAAGGCGGTGCGCGCCGCCAAGGGTGCAATTCGCCTGGTCAAGCTCAACATCGACGAGCATCCGGAGATCCCGGGCCAGATGGGCGTGCAGTCGATCCCGGCAGTGTTCGCCTTCCAAGACGGCAGACCCGTGGACGGCTTCATGGGCGCGCTGCCGGACTCTCGCGTCAATGCGTTCATTGCCCGGTTGATCGGAGAGACTGCCGATGGCGGCGGAGAAATCGAGGCCGCGGAAGCGGCTCTCGCCGCGGGCGATGTCAACGCGGCGGCTCAGGCTTTTGGCGAGATACTGCAGGAAGATGCCGAGAACGCGCAGGCCGCGGCCGGGCTGGCCAAGTGCTACATCAAGACGGGAGATCTCATACGGGCGGAGCAGACGCTCGCTCTGGTGCCGCCGGCCAAAGCGGACAGCGCGCCGGTGGCGAGCGCGCGCGCCGCACTCGAGCTTGCACGGAAGGCGGGTGAGGCGGGGGACGTCGATGCGTTGCGCGCCAGCTTGGCAGCGAACCCGAACGACCCACAAGCACGCTACGACCTGGCGCTGGCGCTGAATGCAAAGGGCGACCGGGAGGGTGCACTCGAAGAGCTGCTCGCCATCGTCAAGGCCAACCGCGCGTGGAACGACGACGCGGCCCGGAAGCAGCTCGTACAGCTCTTCGACGCCTGGGGGCCGGCGGATCCCGCCACGGCCAGCGGGCGCCAACGGCTTTCCTCGCTGATTTTTGCGTAACGCTCAGGAGCGTTGTCCCGGAGTGAGCGACCGCTACTGCAATGCCGATGACTTACCGGAAACGCTGCCGGTATTTCCCTTGCGCGGCGCTATTCTCCTGCCGCGCGCCGGGCTGACCCTCAACGTGTTCGAGCCTCGCTATCTCACGCTGGTCGACCATGCGCTTGCCAACGACCGCTTGATCGGCGTGGTCCAGCCCGGGCCGAATACAGGCACGGCGGAATCGCCCGAAGGCAAGGACGTGCCGTTGCGCCGCATCGGGTGTGCGGGACGGATCACCGCCTTCAGCGAGGGCGAGGACGGACGCCTGGTCATTACCCTGTCCGGCGTAGCGCGATTCCGGCTGGGCGAAGAGTTCGCCTCGGACATGCCGTTTCGGATTTGCGCTATAGACTTCACGCCCTTCCCGGCCGACTTCATCAGCGGACATGGTGAGGACGATGTCGACCGCGCACGGCTCATCGCCACGCTGCGGTGCTATCTCGAGGCGAACCACCTCAACGCCGATTGGGATCGCATCAACAGCGCCTCGAACGAGCGCCTGGTCAACACGCTGGCAATCTTGAGCCCGTACGGGCCCGAGGAGAAGCAGGCCCTGCTCGAGGCCGAGGACTTGCATGCGCGAGCGGAAGCGCTGGTGGCGCTGGCGGAAATGGAGCTTGCCTCGCGCGACGACGGTTCGGGAACGTCAATCCAATGACCAAGGACGACATGGAGACAGGCGAAGCTCAGCACGGCGAGCGGCGGGTCGATCCGAAGCTGCTCGAAATTCTCGTGTGTCCTTTGACCAAGACCTCGCTCGATTACGATGCGAAACGGCAGGAGTTGATCAGCCGCGCGGCAGGGCTCGCCTATCCCATTCGTGACGGCATCCCGATCATGCTGCCGGAGGAAGCGCGCAAGCTCGACGAGAGCTAAGGCTGCGACTCTCTCAGCTGCGCATCCGCCAGCTGCCGCACTGCCTCAGGTGACTGCCCCGCTTCGCGATAGGTCCGGATCGCGCAGGCGTCGCTGCGCTTGGCCAGCCGCTTGCCCGCCTCGTCGCGGATCAGAGGGTGATGATGCCAGACCGGCACCGGCAGATCGAGCAGGGCCTGCAGGAGCCGGTGGATCGGCGTCGCCTCCAAGAGGTCCTCGCCCCGGATGACATGGGTGATGCCCTGCGCCGCGTCGTCCACCACCACCGATAAGTGATACGCGGCGGCGCCGACGTCCTTGCGCGCCAGAACCACGTCGCCGGTCCGCCGGCGCATGGCTTGCGGGTCCAGCGCATGGGTCCCGGCATGAGCCGCCCCGGTCTCGTGCCAGGTCAACGTGCGCCCGCCCAGAAGCGCGAAGGCGCGTTTGAGATCGAGCCGGATCGCATCGCCGGGCCCGCACTCCGCCATGTCACGGCCGCGGCACGTGCCGGGATAGACCGTGCCGCCGGACGGGAGGTGCGTCGTCTCCTCCTGCGGCGCGGAAAGTGCGGCGCGGATATCGGCGCGCGTGCAGCGGCAGGGATAGGTCACGCCCAGACTGCCAAGCCGCTCCAGCGCCGCCGCGTAGACGCCAAGCCGTTCCGATTGCCGCCAGACCGGCTCTTGCCACGTCACGCCCAACCACGTGAGATCCTCGTAGATCGCCGCCTCGTATTCGGACCGCACGCGCGCCCGGTCGATATCCTCAATCCGCAAGAGGAACTTTCCGCCCGCCGCCTTCGCTGCCTCCCAAGCGGTGAGGGCGGAGAAGGCATGGCCGAGATGGAGCAGCCCCGTCGGCGACGGGGCGAAGCGTGTGACGAAGCTGATCGTGCGATCGCGCACCATGCGGCTACAGCGCCTCGCCCTTCAGCAAGCGGGGCAGGTCGCCGGTAGCGCCCGCGGCCTCGCGCACGAGGAAGCGCTTGAGGTTCGGCGTGCGATCGACAAGGCCCAATCCCAGATCGCGGAGCGCACGCAACGGCGCATTGTCATTCGAGAAGAGGCGATTGAGTCCATCCATCACGGTCGCGGAAAGGGCGCTGTCGAACCGGCGCCAACGTTGATAGCGCTCAAGCGTCGGGCTTGCGCCAGTGTCGAGCCCAAGGCGCAAGGCGTCCACGATGGTCTCGGCAAGCGCAGCCACGTCGCGCATGCCGATATTGAGCCCTTGTCCGGCAAGCGGATGGACCACATGCGCGGCGTCCCCGATCAAGGCAAGACGTTCGGCCACGAAGGAGCGCGCCATTTGAAACTCGAGCGGAAACGCCTGGCGCGGACCGTCGATCGCGATCTCGCCAAGGCGATGCCCGAAGCGGCGCATGAGCTCCACTGTGAAGGCCCGTTCGCTTCCCGACATGAGCTCTTGAGCGCGCGCCTTGTCTTCGGTCCACACGATGGAGGAGCGGTTGCCTTTCAGCGGGAGGATCGCGAAAGGACCCGCGGGCAGGAAGTGCTGCACGGCACGACCGTGATGCGGGCGCTTGTGAGCGACGGTGGCGACGATGCCGACCTCAGGATAGG
This sequence comes from uncultured Methyloceanibacter sp., assembly GCA_964447575.1. Taxonomy (GTDB): domain Bacteria; phylum Pseudomonadota; class Alphaproteobacteria; order Rhizobiales; family Methyloligellaceae; genus Methyloceanibacter. The sequence goes on along the minus strand of CAYUTT010000007.1, from coordinate 14,861 downwards.
ACCAGCCGATGCATTTGATGCCGGCGCGCTCCCTGAGGCGCGAGCGTTTGCCGTCCGCCGCAACGAGGAGCGGCGCGTGCAATGTCCGCCCGCTCGCAAGCGTGGCCCTCATACCGAAGCCATCGCTCTCATAGGTGTCGACGCTATCGGACGCGAAGACGTCGACGGCCGGCTCCGACGCCACGCCATGCGCGATCGCGGCAAGCAGGTGACCCGCTTCGACGAGATAGGCGCGCGGCTCACCCGCCTTCATCTCCTCGTCGAAGCCAAGGACATGAGGGCGGAGACTCGCATTGAGCGGACTGTCGGTGATTTCGATCGATTCGATCGCTTGCGCGTCCGGCGCGAGCGAGTCCCAGAGGCCGGCTGCGGCGAGCAGGTTTTTGGTCGCCGCGGACAGAGCAAGCCCTCTTGCGTCCTTGCGCGATATGTCACCGGTGTCCGCGGGGGCCGCATCGATAAGCGCAACGCGGAAGCCTTGTGGGATTGCTCTTGCGAGCACGAGCGCCAGAGTGCCGCCGGCGAAGCCCCCGCC
>CAYUTT010000007.1:0-14226 GCA_964447575.1 uncultured Methyloceanibacter sp. | reverse complement strand
GTGGGATTGCTCTTGCGAGCACGAGCGCCAGAGTGCCGCCGGCGAAGCCCCCGCCGGCGATGACGACATCGTGCTTTGCCGTGTCCTTGACCGCGCCTTGGCCGGCGGCCTTGTCTTTCCGGGCTTTGGCCATGTCTCTCCGATAAAGCTCTCCTATAGGCGAGGGCATTGCGCGGCGCCACATCGCCTTGTCCGGCGACATAGGCGCGCGGCACGTTCCGCGCGGGGCCGGAACCTGTTAAACGGCGCGAGCCCGTCACGAAACCTACGGGGAGGAAGCCCGGAAATGAGCGCCGCGCTCGACGAGCTCTTGTCGATCCTCAATCTCGAACCGCTTGAACGCAATCTCTATCGGGGCCTGAGCCCGCAAGTCGGCTGGCAGCGCGTGTTCGGTGGCCAGGTCATCGGCCAAGCCCTCGTCGCCGCCAACCGGACCGTGGAAGGGCGGAGGGCCCATTCGCTCCATGCCTATTTTTTACGCGCCGGCGACCCGGCCGTTCCGATCATCTATGACGTGGACCGTATCCGCGACGGCGGCAGCTTTTCGACCCGCCGGGTGGTCGCCATTCAGCATGGGCAGGCGATCTTCTCCATGGCCGCCTCCTTCCACAAGGAAGAGGGAGGCCTGGAGCACCAGATGGCCATGCCTGACGTGCCGCCGCCCGAGGACCTGCCGAGCGAGGCCGAGCTCAAGGCGAAGCTCATCGACCGGGTACCCGAGCCCGTCAAAGCTTACTGGCAGCGCGAGCGCCCCATCGAGATCCGGCCCGTGGACCTCTCGCGCTACTTCTCGCGCGATAAGCGGGGCCCGGGTCAACTCGTGTGGATCAAGGCCACGGGCGCGCTTGGAGAGGACCTCGCGCTCCATCAATGCGTGCTGGCCTATGCGTCGGATTTCACCCTGCTCGACACGGCGCTGATCGCTCATGGCCGCTTCGTCTTCGACCCCAACCTGATGCTGGCGAGCCTCGACCACGCCATCTGGTTCCATGAGCCTTTCCGGGCCGATGACTGGCTTCTCTACGCCCAAGACAGCCCGAGCTCGAGCGCGGCACGGGCGTTTTGCCGCGGGACGCTATTCACGCGGGACGGCCGTTTGGTGGCTTCCACCGCCCAAGAAGGACTCATCCGCGAGCGGACGCCGAAATAGGCGCCTCAAGCGTAGGCAATCTGCCGATTCTGCCTAATTCTTGTGCCTATCGCCTGGCGTGCAGCCCCGGCCGAGCGCGGCCCGAATCGTAAAAGAATCGCTAACCCCAAGGACTTGCGCGGTGCACCGCAGAGTTGGCACGCAGCTTGACTCTGTTATCGGGTTCGCACGGCTGAAGCTCGAGAGGCAACGGCCTGCACAGCCGTAAATCATGGAGGGCTCAAACAGATGAAGCTGGTGATGGCAATCATCAAGCCATTCAAGCTCGACGAGGTGCGTCAGGCCCTCACCGAGCTTGGATTGCAAGGCATGACCGTTACCGAGGTCAAGGGATACGGGAGGCAGAAAGGCCACACGGAGATCTATCGCGGCGCGGAGTACGCCGTGAACTTCTTACCGAAGATCAAGATCGAGGTCGTGGTGCCTGCCAAGATGGTCGACAAGGCTGTGGACGCCATCGTGGCCGCAGCAAAGACCGGGCAGATCGGCGACGGCAAGATCTTCGTCGTCCCCGTCGAGCAGACGGTGCGCATCCGCACCGGCGAAACCAACGAATCAGCACTGTAAGAGGGGGAGATTTGAAGATGACGACCCTTGCCAAATATCTATTCGGCGTGGTCGCAGCGCTCGTATTGCTGGCGCTGTACCACATCGATCCGGCGCTCGCGCAAGAGGCGCCGGAGCCGCTCGCCGAAGCTGCCGAGGAGGTCGCAAGCCTCGACTCGGGCGATACCGCCTGGATGCTCACATCCACGGCCATCGTCCTCTTGATGACCATCCCCGGCCTCGCGCTCTTCTACGGCGGCATGGTCCGCAAGAAGAACGTGCTGTCGGTGGTGATGCAGGCCTTCACGATCACCTGTCTGATGACGATCGTGTGGTTCGCGGTTGGCTATTCCTTGGCCTTCACCGAAGGTCCCGGCGGTCTCAACGCCTATATCGGCGGCCTGTCGAAAGCGTTCCTGGCCGGCGTCGGTGCGGATTCGATTGAGGGCACGATCCCCGAGACCGTGTTCTTCACGTTCCAGGCGACCTTCGCCATCATCACGCCCGTTCTGATCATCGGTGCCTTCGTGGACCGCATGAAGTTCTCAGCGGTCTGCATCTTCATGATCCTGTGGTCGATCGTCGTCTATGCGCCCATCACTCACTGGGTCTGGGGCGGCGGCTTCCTGTCCGAGGACGGCGTGCTCGACTTCGCCGGTGGCACGGTGGTGCATATCAACGCCGGTATAGCCGGTTTGGTGTGCGCGATCTTCCTCGGCAAACGCACGGGCTACGGCACGGAGAACATGGCGCCGCATAACCTCGTGTACAGCGTGATCGGTGCCTCGCTGCTGTGGGTCGGCTGGTTCGGCTTCAACGCCGGCTCGGCGGTCGCGGCCGACGGGGCTGCGGGCATGGCCATGGCCGTCACCCAGGTTGCCACGGCAGCCGCAGCGCTCGGCTGGATGTTCATGGAGTGGCTCATCCACAAGAAGCCGAGCGTGCTCGGCATCATCTCGGGTGCCGTTGCCGGTCTCGTGGCCATCACCCCGGCAGCGGGCTTCGTCGGCCCCATGGGCGCATTGTGGATCGGCATCGCCTCGGGCGTCGTCTGCTTCTTCATGTCCACCACGGTGAAGAAGGCCCTTGGCTATGACGACTCGCTCGATGTCTTCGGCATCCATGCCATCGGCGGCATCGTCGGCGCCATCCTGACCGGCGTGTTCGCCGTGGAAGCCATCGGCGGAACGCCTGGCCTCCTGGAGGGCAATCCGGGTCAGGTCCTGACCCAGATCTGGGGCGTCGTCGCCACCATCGTCTGGTGTGCCGTGGCCACTTTCGTCCTTCTGATCATCACCAACATCCTCGTCGGGGTGCGGGTGAGCCAGGCGGTCGAAGTCGAAGGCCTCGACATCAACCTGCATGGCGAGGTGGTCCAATAGACCTTCGCGCGCAACCAAAGAGGGACAAGAACATTGGAGAAATTGAGCTAGGTCTCCTCCTCCCTTGACTTTTAGCTCCACCTGGACCCCGGCGCTGTCGCGCCGGGGTCTTTTCCGTTTCGCAGCATTGCCGCCAAACCCGGCATCGCCTAACACGGCGATATGCAGAAACTCGGAACGGGCCCCTCACTCGATGCGCTGGTTCGATCGCCCTTCACGCGGCTCAACACCCTGCTGGAAGGCATCGCGCCGGGCCTGCCTCCGATAAACCTCTCGCTCGGCGAGCCGCACGCGGCGCTGCCAGCTTTCCTCGGTCCGGTGCTTGAGGCGCATGTGGGCGAATTCAGCCGCTATCCGCCGATAAGAGGCATTCCCGCCCTGCGCCAGGCGGTCGCCGATTGGATGGGCCGGCGCTACCCCGCACTGCAAGGGGCGATCGATCCCGAGCACCACGTGCTCCCACTCAATGGCTCGCGCGAAGGGCTGTTCTCGGCGATCTTCCCAGCCCTCGCCCGGAAGCCCGGGCTGGCCGGCCCTGCGGTCCTCATCCCAAATCCATTCTACCAGGCGTACGCCGCAGCCGCGGCCGCCTCTGGCGCCGAGCCCGTTTTCCTCGCCTCAGGACCAAAGACCGGCTTCCTGCCGGCACTCGAGGAGATCGACGAGGCGGTCTTGGAGCGTGTCGTCGCCTTCTATCTCTGCTCGCCGTCGAACCCGGAAGGGGCGGTGGCGACCGTCGACTATCTCACACAGGCCATCGCGCTCGCCCGGCGCTACGATTTCCTGCTGTTCGCCGACGAGTGCTATTCGGAGATCTATACGGGCGAGCCGCCACCCGGCGCCCTCGAGGTCGCCTTCGCCGAGAGCGGGAGCCTCGCCAATGTCGTGGCGTTCCAATCGCTCTCCAAACGATCGGGTCTGCCCGGCTTGCGCTCGGGCTTCGCCGCCGGAGATCCGGGCTTCATGGCGGCGTTCGGCCGTTTCAGGAACGTCGCCTGCCCGCAAGTGCCGCTCCCCATCCAGCATGTCTCGGCGGCCGCGTGGGCGGACGAGGCCCATGTAGAGGCCGGCCGGGCATTCTACCGTGCCAATTTCGAAGCGGCGGATTCGATCCTCGGGAGCCGCTACGGCTACCGGCGGCCCGCGGGAAGCTTCTTTTTATGGCTGAATTTCGCGGATTTCGGGGGTGGGGAGGCGGCCACGACAACCCTTTGGAAAGAGTGTGGTGTCAAAGTCTTACCGGGGGGCTATCTCACGAAAGCCGCGCCAGGTGAAGCCAACCCCGGTCAGGGGTTCGCCCGGGTGGCGCTCGTGCACGACGCGGAGACAACGCGTGAGGCCCTGATGCGCATGGTCGCCACATTGGGTTAGAGGGATGGCTTCAAGAGGCAGAACAAAAGGACGGCGGCGGCTGCTGCCGAGCGCCGTGGAATCCGGCCTTCGCCGTCTGGCGTTCGGCACCTACGGGTTCGTGCTGATCGCGGGGGCTTGCGCCGTGTGGGCAAGCCTCGCGACCTGGTCCGTGAACGACCCCAGTCTCAACAACGCAACCCGGGCTATGCCGCGCAACCTCCTGGGCGAGTGGGGCGCGGTGATAGCGGATTTGTCGATCCAGTCGCTCGGCCTCGCCTCGATCGCACTGTTCTTGCCGCTCGCCGCGTGGGGCTGGCACCTGATCGCCCACACTGTCCCCAACCGCCGCAAATGGCGGCTCTTGGCTTGGCCCCCCGCCGCTATCCTGCTCGCCGCGGCCTTCTCGGCCCTGCCGCAGCCGAAGAGCTGGCCGTTGCCGAACGGCCTCGGCGGGATCCTCGGCGACTTCCTCATTGCCGGCGCACATGTCATCGGTCCGTTCCTCCCCGAGGCCGCCGTGTCCTTCGTCGCCGGGCTTGCGTTCTTCGTCGTCGGCATAGCGCTCCTGTTCTTCGCATGCGGCACGAGCACCTCGCAGCTCATCGCCTTGTGGGCGCCGCGGTCCACAGCCGCAAGTGAGTGGGCGAACGCTTGGCTCGGCGCGGGCATGCATTTCGTCTTGCATACGGGTGCGCTCATGCGCCGCCTGTTCCGCCGCAAGCCTCGTGCGGCGGAGTACGACAATTGCGACGGTGACGAAGCGGAAGCGTGGGAAGAAGAAGAGGAAGAGCCCGTGGTCGATGCCGACGGCCGCATCGAGCCCTCCTTCGGGCCTGCGCCACTCGTGGATCGTGACTACGACGACAGCGACTACGACGAAGAGGACGACGTCACCGCATCGAACTATCGCATCACGCGCACCGAGCCGAAGGACAAGAAAAAGAAGAAGCATACGAGCTTCTCCCGCGGCGCCGAGCCCGACATGCCTTACGATCCACCGTCGTTGAAACTGTTGCAGCACCAGCCGCGGTCGGCCCGCAGTCGCGGGGTGAGCGACGAAGTTCTGCAAGAGAACGCGCGTGAGCTCGAAGGCGTGCTCCAGGACTTCGGCGTCAAGGGCGAGATCACCAATGTGCGGCCAGGCCCGGTGGTGACCCTCTACGAGCTCGAGCCCGCGCCCGGCACGAAATCCTCCCGTGTCATCGGACTTTCGGACGATATCGCACGCTCGATGAGCGCAATCTCCACTCGAGTCGCCGTGGTACCCGGCCGCAACGCTATCGGCATCGAGCTTCCCAACGACCGGCGCGAAATAGTGGTGCTGCGCGAGCTCTTTGAATCCGAGGATTTCCAGGACACGGATGCGCGCCTTGCGTTAGCGCTCGGCAAGACCATCGGCGGCGAGCCGATCATCGCCGATCTCTCGCGCATGCCTCACCTTCTCATCGCCGGCACGACGGGGTCCGGCAAATCGGTCGGCATCAACACCATGATCCTGTCGCTGCTCTACCGGCTGTCGCCCGAGCAGTGCAAATTCATCATGATCGACCCAAAGATGCTGGAGCTGTCGGTCTATGACGGCATCCCGCATCTGCTCGCACCGGTCGTCACGGACCCGAAGAAGGCGGTCGTCGCACTCAAATGGACCGTGCGCGAGATGGAGGAGCGCTACAAGCGCATGTCGAAGCTCGGCGTGCGCGATATCAAGGGCTATAACGCGCGAGTCCTTCAGGCCGAGGCGAGGGGCGAGGCCCTGACCCGGACCGTGCAGACGGGCTTCGACCGTGCGACCGGGCGCGCCGTCTACGAGCAGGAGGAGATGGACTACGAGGCGATGCCCTACATCGTCGTGATCGTCGACGAAATGGCGGACCTCATGATGGTGGCGGGCAAGGACATCGAGGCTGCGGTGCAGCGGCTCGCTCAGATGGCGCGCGCGGCGGGCATCCACCTGATTACCGCAACGCAGCGGCCGAGTGTCGACGTCATCACCGGCACCATCAAGGCGAACTTCCCAACGCGCGTCAGCTTCCAGGTCACCTCCAAAATCGACAGCCGCACCATTCTTGGTGAGCAGGGCGCCGAGCAGCTCCTCGGACAGGGCGACATGCTCTACATGGCGGGCGGCGGGCGGATCATGCGCGTGCACGGGCCGTTCGTCGCCGACGACGAGGTCGAGAAGGTCGTGCGTCACCTGAAGAAGCAAGGCGTGCCCGCCTACCTTGACGCTGTTACGGACGAAGACGAGAACCAGGACGACGATGGCGGCAGCGGGGCGGAGTACGGCGATAGCGGGGACGAGCTGTACGACCAGGCCGTCGCCGTGGTGCTCCGCGACCGCAAGGTATCGACGAGCTACGTTCAACGGCGGCTCGGGATCGGCTATAATCGGGCGGCGACCTTGATCGAGCGGATGGAGAACGAGGGCCTTATCGGCGCCGCCAACCATGCCGGCAAGCGCGAAATCCTGGTCGGCGGCGACGAGGCGGAGGCTCCGTATTAGGGGCGCGACTTGCTGCCCCCCGCCAAGAAGTTGACCAGACTTATTGCAGCCGCAGATATCCAACGCCTTTAGGGCGAATTGGCACCGGATTGGCACCGGAGGTTCTGTGGGACAGAATCGCCGGGTCACTCCCCGGCTCGTGAGAGAGGGCGATCACTTGGCCAAGGGGTCGGAGTAACGAACCGGCCCGCCGCCCTCGACTCTTTGCATGAAGCGAGAAAGGACGTCCAGTAAGCTACTCAGCCTCCAGACAAAGAGTCCCGTTGTTACCAAGAGAATCATTGCAGCGAGGAAAGAGACCATCGGAATGTCCCTCAAAGTTTGATGTGCCTACAAGTCAACCCAGGTAGGCACTCAATAGTTCCTTGGCGGGAACTCAAGGACGGACCCTTGCGGCCGGGTCTAACTCCCCCGGCTCATGCTAGAGGGCGGCAGGCTGAATGAACGCCGGCGCTTGCCGCCCTCGACTCTTTTTAGGCACTCAAGCTAATCTGTATTCGTCGCTCCCAACAGCCAGCGACACACCTCAAGCCCCGACCCCTATAACCCGGGGCTTCTTTTTTCAGAGAGATCCCGAGCCCTGGCTCCCCAGGGCCGCGGTAGAGGCCGTCGCGTCGTTCCTGCTGCGGCGCGGCGGCCTCGACTTAACGAAAGGAAGGTGCTTGGCACCTTGGCGGCAAAAGCTAATGACCGATGAATCCAAGCAAGACCGAGACAACAGGGAAAAGCGCCTTGAGGAGGCGCGAACGGAATTGTTGAAGACACTTGAAGCCCTGCGCAGCGGCGGGACGCTCAATCCAAAGGAGGCTGACGCCATGGAGGCCGCAATCGAAGACGAGCTAATTGCGCTGCGCGTGGGGCCCCTCCAAAACGGGGAGTGAAGCTTACAAACGGGTGTCAGCTAGCGGCATTTTCTAACCGGAGCAACGCACCGGCCCGCCGCCCTCCAGTCGTCCTGGGGCCTTCATGGACCAGCCGCAAGCCCTTCTTAGGCCGTTTAAGCACTCCAAGTCGCGCCGGGATTCGGCAACGCCGTATGCGTGATGGAGATTGCGACAGGCCCGCTCGGCTTGGCCCGAAAAAAAGGAACAACGACATTCCTCCCGAGTTAATTAAGTATCCCCAAAAAACAGGAGGAAATGCTCAGATGAGGAATTATGTAATCGCGAGCCTGTTGGTGTTCGGACTGGCAACGCCAGCGTGGGCAGACGAAGTGAACAATTATTTCGTGACTGTCGACACCGTCGGAAACTGCTCCGTAGCTCAAGGCAAGCCGAGCGCCGGCCAGGATACCATAGGCGAAAAGGCTGGATACGACAGCATCGAAGCAGCTCAGGAAAAGCTTGCGGAGGTCCGTGAGGACGAAGCGACGTGCAAAGGCGTTGTTGAATAGGTTCCTCTTCTCCAGGAGCGTTGGCTCCACGGCCAGCGCCCTTTTCCTTAGGGCGCCAATGTCAACGCGGTTTTGACTCTTGTATAAGCTTGCGGAGCTGAGCAAGCAGGGCAGAGCCGGTCAGCTGGTTGGAATAATAGCCCTCAGAGTTCAGCGTGCGCCGTATATCGTCAATTGACGCAGCCTGGCCCGATCCTGCCCAACTCGAAATGCTCGCTCCAATGCCGTCTTTTTTGGGGTCCATCGAGTGAGGTTAGCACATTCGCTCAGGCGTCAACGCTTGCCGGTCTTCTTGCGCCGCTGCCCCACACTCTCTTTCAGCGCCGCCCTTAGCCCCACCGGCTGCTTGTGCTTCTTGAGGAAGTCGGCAAACGCCTCGTCGGCAATCTCTTGAAAACTGCGCCCGCTCTCGCTGGCTACCGCCTCGATAGCAGCCCACGTCTCGTCATCGAATTGCACGCGCTTTCGGATCATGCGCAGAGACTAGCACCATCTGGTCTCTTTGACGGCGCCTTATGGTAGCGTATATCGCATGAACTACCGCGCGCTGGCGATCCCTCCAGATGCCTGAGTATCGAGCCGAGCGTTGTCAGCAGTGCCACCAGCCTCATTGATAACTACGGCGAGCACCTGCGCGGCTGCCTCACAGTGTAATCTATGCGCAACCGTTGACGGAAAACGTTGGGTGAGACTGTCCGCGGAAGACCTGCACTCGCTCCATCAACTGCGCCGTCAGGGGCCGAAGTAACGCTAACTGACCTAGGCGCCGCCCTCGATTCGTTGGCTTAGTTCCGCGTTGTCTTTCTGTCCGGGCGGGGGCTCTTGTGTATCGAGCACGGTGCCAAGTCCATCTGTAATGGTCCCGGCCTCACAACCAGCAAAAGCCGAGGCAGCTAAGGCTAGGCTTATCGCCACCACCCTATAGAGCGCTCTCACCGCTTAGAACGAGTGGAACGCGTAAATCAGCGCGCCGGTCAACGCGGCCATTGCTAGCCAGCGATAGGTGTAAGGCAGTCGGCTTCTAGGATCTTGGGCATCCATTGGCGTGTCTCACGATGAAACCCCGGCACCGATGTGCCGAGGCCGCTACTAGGATTTATCCGGGATTGCGTCGGAAAGAAGTCCGAACTGTCGCCGATTCGAGGTGGTGATGCCTACACCTGTGGCAAGGCATCACTGGAGAGTGGTATTCAAGCTAGGGGGCTGGGGTAAGGCATTTTACACACGCCATGACCGGCCCAGCATCCGGCAGACCTGCCCCCGGGGGGCGTTGGCTTCGGCCCAGCGCCCTTATTGTTGTAGGTTGCTTCCAGTGACAGAACCTCTTTCTGATCGCTAAATTGCCACTTCCCAGGGGGACAGGTGTTTGCTTAGCGCCATTTGTCAGATAGTCACGTCGTCGGAATTCTGGGCTGCGATTGTAGGTGCCGTAGTCGGCGGCCTGCTTGCTCTGTTCGCTCAATGGCTCGCCATTAGAGCTGAACGCAAACAGCGCGAGGTAGAGCGCTTCCGCAATAAGCAAGCGCTGGCAATGTCGCTCCTATTCAAGGTGCGAGATATGCATGGCAACTACGTTCAATCGCGCCGCTCAATCGAGGAGCAGTTTGCCGATGCTGAACAACGGAGCATGGTTGGTGAGCCGTGGCGATTCTTTAAGCCGTTCTCTAGCAATCTCACCCATTTTCAGTTCACGCCTGACGAGAAGGTGACACTGCTTGAGCTAAAGAACGACCGCCTCTTGAATGAAACGCTTTTGCTGGAGCCGAGGCACTTTCACTATGTGGAGTCGCTGAGCACTCTTAATCGGCTCATCTTTGAGCTGGTCGAGAAGACCGTCCCTGAGCACGTCGAGGGAGACCAGGGGAGGGTTGAACTGACACGCGACGAGTACATGAAACTCAGACCACGAATGCTACAGGTGAACTCGCTCATTGATGAGCTTCGGGCCGAAGCGTCAGAAGACGCGGAAGCATTCGGAAAACTCATGGAAGAACTGGCGAAGGCATACAAGGATAAGCTGCGACTGCCTTTCATAATTACGCCGCTCCCGCCTCAAAATAGGCAGGACTCGACTTTATCGCCATCCCCCAGCTTGTCGTGATGAAGACCCACGGGCGCTCAAAGTGGCGCTTCAGGACTGAGCCGGGTAGAAGATCGTCGCCAACCTTCACGCCCGGTGCGCCGCCGTGATAGTAGGTCACAATGCCAAGCCTTCCTCGCGCAAGGCGTCCTCAAGCTGCGTCGTTGCATAGGCCGCGTCCTGCTCCGCAAGGCGCAAGTCCCGTTGCAAGCGGCAGAGCAAAGCCATGTCGTGTTCGCGGCTTGTGTCTGCGTAACTCTCGAAACGCCGCAACTCACGTCTGCAATAGTCCACTCTCTTGCGCGCCTGATCGCGCTCGCCGTGAAGCCGGTGAAGTCGTCCGTCCATGTTCTCAGTCCCCAAAACCTTATTTGTAGCCGTTTATAGTTGCGTCACTCCCCCGCCGGATGATCAGTCGAGGTCGGCAGGCACGAAACACTCCCGCCCCCTAACCAATTGTAATTAAGTCAGTACACAAACTAATTATGTCTTGGACGCCAGCACCGGATGATCAGCGGCGTCGATGCCGTTAAGAGGGAACCCCCCGGGATTGAATGAGCGGTCGCGCTCCACGGCGCCGGTCTTCAACTCGATAGGGTAGCCATCAATCCCGACGCCAAGGACAAGCGGGCGCTTCCTGCCTGCTCTTTCCCAGTTCGACTTTACTAAGTGGTGGTCATGGCAAAGGCTCTGCCAGTTCTCAGGGCTACGTTGTAGGAACACGTCACCTCGTGGCCTTTTGATATGATCGACTTGGGTTGCAGGCGTCACCCTTCCCAGCAATTCGCAGTGCTCACAAAGGGCTTGGCGCGCTAACTGCCACGGTCTCAGCTTCTCACGCCAAACCCTCGACTGGATAAACCTCCGGTCGGGATCAGCGGCGCGATAGCTATCGGGGTGCCGCTTAGTCGGTCGGCGCTGCATCGCCAAGCTCTGCAAGATCATGGCTGAGCCAATGACGGAATCTCTGTAGGTTGTCCCGCAGCTCTGCCTTGGTCAGATGGTCGGGCAGATTGTGAAGCCCGGTGACGATGATTGCCCGCCACGCCGCTGCTTCGTCTTGCAACAGTCCGCGCGTGGTCATCTCGGCAACAACGCCATTTAGTAGGCGCTGAATCTCTTCGGTTCTCTCTTCTCCAGTCATGACCATATTGGCCTCCTTTGGACATTAATCTGCACTTTTGCGCTTTTCAGGCCAGCACCGGATGATCTTCGGACGGCGCGAATGCCAAAAACTCCCCGCCCGTCATGCTGGCGTGACATTCACAGCCTTCAGCCGACCGTCCTGGCCTGCTGCTACTTCGAATGTGACTGTGTCTCCGATTGCCAACTGCAACACGCCTTCGGGTAGATTGCTGACATGCACGAACACGTCGCCGTCCTGGTCGTCATCTGGCACGATGAAGCCAAAGCCTCGATTGACGTTCCAGTGTTTGACGCTTCCTCTCCTCATCATTCCTTCCCACCTTCAATCAGCCGAAGATGCGCTCGCTTAGCCTCGACTTCCGCCGCAGCTTGCGCCTTCGCTTCCCGGTCTTGCTCGATTGCCTCAAGCTGGCCGAACAGTGTTTCGGCTATCGCTCGGTCAAGCTCCGACGGCTTAGTGATGCCAGCGGCAAGACATGACGTGCGGGCACGCTCATTGAGTGCATCGAGCTCAACCGCGTCGATGTGCTGGAGCGTGATCCGCTTCGCCGGTCCTTCCTCGGACCAGCCGCCGCAATAGGTGATCGGAACGTCGGTCATTGGCCTGCCCCCTTCGCGATTAGTCTCCATTCGAGACCTCGGCCAGGACGCGAGCCCTTCGGCGCATCGCCCACGGCGAGCCACGTCGCGCCGTCTTGAATGACGCAATTGCCTTTGGCGTAAGCTTCGTCCTCGGACCAAGTGCCGCGATGCTTCATGAAACCGGCATCGTCGATTGCTTCGGCTACCGACCGCCTCGGCTACGGAATCATAAAGGGCGCGGGCGTGTTTCGCTGTGAAACTGCGAGGCCGTCTTTCCAGAGCCGCAACGCGCCGCTCAAGTGCAGCAATCCCGGTCTCGGCTTTGGCGTCCTGCTCGCGGAGTTGCCGCTCGATCATGCCGCGCAAGTATTGCTCGTCGCCTTCCGGGTCGGGAGCATGGCCCGGAAGCATCGGGCCGATCTCCGTATCCAACACCTTGCGCTTCTCGTCTTCGCTCATCGCCGCGAGTTGGCGCGTAATTCGTTGATCCATGTTCATTGGGCGATTACTCCGGCGAGCCAGCGGGCGAATCCACGGCGGTCCAGGCGCTCACGTCCATGACGGCCACGGCACCGGAGCGAACGGTTTTCCAGTTGGCGGAGATTTCCGTCATGATCCCGACGCTGTTGGTTTGCCACAAACTAACGACCGTGGTTCCGGTTGGCGCGACAGGGCTTTCGCCGACGCCAGCCGCGTCTTGCGTCACTTCGTCGAGCATTTGAACGCTGCCTTCACGGCTCACGCGCACCGCTGCGTTGCCGCCTGCCAGTGCGATGCCGTTAGGATCGACTAGGACAATCTGATCGGCGGGAGCCTTGCGAGACGTGAGGATCGGAATACCGGCGGCTTCACCGCCTCGTGCACCGGCAAACTCAAACTTGCCGGACATCTTCGTGGCGGTCTTCGGATTCATAACGAGGAAGGCGAAACTCAGATCACCCTCGAATGCATCGACCAGTTCGGCTAAATCATGGCGGAAACCAACAGAGAGGGAGATTTAGAGAAAAATGAACCACTATCAACCGGGGCTTGATTTTGCCAGAGGGGCAATTGCCAAAGGGCTTGCCCTCAAACTGAACATGAAGGCACAGGACATCGCCTTGAACAGATGGGGCCGCGTGACTAAGGACGCGGTGGCGGCAGGATCGAGCGTCGATCATTCTGCCCTCATTGATGGCTCTGCCGAGGAATTTTTCGAGGCCGTGAGCGAGCGATCAATCGTTGGCCGTCTCGGTCTTCGAAGCGTTCCGCTCCACGCAAGGTTGCTTGAGGTCGAACCCCCAAGAGGAATGCCGTCGCCGTCTCACCAACGTAACCGGCTGGATCGACGGTAAGCCCCGCCTCCCGGCAGCGCCCTCGCATCTCGGCGACCAGGGCGTTAACCGGGTCGAGGCCCGATTGTCCCGTGACGCGATTCCGCTCGCGGTCGATCAGGACCGAGAGTTCATCCAAAAAGGCAACGCAGGATTCGTCCATTATGCGGTCCCCAGTCGTCGCGCCGGGTCTTTAAATGGGTCAAACTGGTCCCCATCCCCGTCAGCACTACAATGGTCAGTCCCGCGGGACTCGTGGGACTGGAACTCGGGTGGTCCCGCGAATCCCGCGGTACTATCCACTGAGATGCCCGCGTAGAACCTGACCCGGCCTTCATGCTGGCCATGCCGTCTGAGCCTGATTTCCGGCCGCGCTGCCCGGAGGTCTCGCCCAAATATCTGGCGGCTGGCGGGAGGGCGCCCGTTGTCGATGCACCATTGGCGATAGTGCTGGTAGAGCACGTCCACCTCGACCGAGTTCTCGGCGCCGAGGGAGCAGGCATCGCGGATGAAGGCGCCGACCGGCGAGGCCATGTCCTCGATCTCCTGTATGGCCTCCAGGCTGGACGAAGGTTGTTTGAACCGTCCGCGCGCGCGAAGACTTTGGAGGCCATCAAGGGACCAGTTGAATATTCCTGGTAACTCCTCGCAGAGCTGATCGGTTAGGGCCGGATTCTCTTTGCCGTAGAAACTCTGGTGCAGCATCAAGACGAGGAACCGGCTAGCTAGAGCGATTTCCGTTCAGTTTGCATCGTATCCTGCGGCGACGAAGTAGTGA
>CAYUTT010000006.1:10654-18583 GCA_964447575.1 uncultured Methyloceanibacter sp. | reverse complement strand
CGTCGTCACGGCGGCCGACAGCTCGTTCTTCACGAACATCATGAGGAGTTCGTATTCGAACTCCGGCTTGTAGCCTGACCTGGAGGTGAGCTTCTCGCGGGCTTCCTGGACGCTGCGATAGGCGCGGCGCTTGTGGCGACTGGTGACCTGTCCGGAAGGGGCCTGCGGGGCCTCGGCTGATGCGCCTCCTGACATAATTTTACGGACCCGCGACTGACCCACTAACAAAAGCCGTGAAGGATCAATGGCATAACGCAAAAGCGCTGCCGGGCCTGACCCCGGATTTCGGCCCTATGAAGAACTATCAGCGGAAATCCCTAACGGCGCGTTTACTCTCGACCCGCCCTGACACGGAAGGCCCTTCCGATCTGTTGATCGAAGAGGCTCGCGAAAGGGTGCCGGCTTTGATTAAAATGGAACTCCCATGCACCTGACCGTGATTGGCTGCGGTGACGCGTTCGGCGCTGGCAGCCGTCTCCAGACCTCATTTTGCGTCCGCTCACGCGCTTCGACGTTCCTCATTGACTGTGGGGTTACGTCGCTGATCGGCATGCGCAGGCTGGGCATCAGTCCAAACGACATCGATACGGTCTTCGTGAGTCATCTGCACGGGGACCATTTCGGCGGCCTGCCTTGGTTCCTGATCGATGCGAAATATGTAAGCCACCGGAAGAGGCCCTTGGTGGTGACGGGTCCGAAAGGCATCGAGAAGCGCTTTATCGCGGCAGGGGAAGCGCTCTATCCGAACTCGACCACCGCGGAGCGCAGCTTTGACCTGCGTTTTGTTGAATACGAGGAGCGCACTCCGCTCGAAATCGGCGGCGTCAGGGTTACGCCTTTCGAGGTGCATCATCCCTCCGGAGCGCCGCCCTATGCGCTTCGTTTCGATGTGGACGGCAGGGTCATCGGCTTCACCGGGGATACCGGCTGGGTCGAGGCGCTCTGCGAGGTCGCGCGCGGCGCAGATCTTCTTATCAGCGAATGCTTTCAATACGATGTGACGCTTCCCATCCATCTCGACTACAAGACGATCGATGCGAACTACGAGAGGCTCGGTGCGAAGCAAGTATTGCTGACTCATATGGGGGCGGGGATGCTCGCCGAGGTCGCGAGGGTCGATCCGGCGCGCTACATGACCGCCGAAGACGGTATGACCATCGACCTATGATCGCAGCCTGGGTAACGGAAGCCGGGACTGAGCTCGACGACCTGGTCGCCGCGATCCGCGCCTGCCGGGTCTGCGTCGAACGCCCACTCGGCAGGCCGTTGCCCCATGCGCCTCGTCCCGTTCTGCGGGCAAGCGCAAGCGCGCGCCTCGCCGTCTGCAGTCAGGCGCCGGGCACGCGCGTAAACGCCTCCGGCGTGCCCTTCACCGACCCCTCCGGCGATCGCTTGCGCGCCTGGATGGGCGTGAGCCCCGAGGAGTTCTACGATGTGGCGCGGGTCGCCATCGTCCCGATGGGCTTTTGCTTTCCGGGGCAGGACGCCAAAGGCGGCGATCTTCCGCCGCGGCGCGAGTGTGCGGCGCTCTGGCACCGGAGGCTGTTTGCCACGATGCCGCAAATCGAGCTTGTCCTGGCGGTGGGGTCTTACGCGCAAGCCTTCCATCTCGGCGAAGCGCGGGGCAAGACACTGCAAGAGACCATGCTCCACTGGCGTGAGCATCTCAAGTCGAGGCGGCGTCCGCGGGTCCTGCCGCTGCCGCACCCCTCCTGGCGCAATAATGCATGGCTGACCCGGAATCCCTGGTTTGAGGCGGAACTCCTTCCGGTCCTGCGCCGCGAGGTTCGGTGCCTGCTTTAGCGCGCTTGCCCAACGAAGAAAAATAATCTACAGATCTGCGTCTGAGGCCAAGATTATGGAACCGGATTTCCTCTATCTCCCGGTTTCTTCAATTATTTTGTCAGGCGCTGCGATGCTCGACCGTATGGACCGCAAGATCCTCGACATCTTGCAGAAGGACTGCACGCTGCCGGTGGCCGAGATCGGCAAGCAGATCGGGCTCTCCACGACCCCGTGCTGGCGCCGGATCCAAAAGCTCGAGGAGAGCGGCGTGATCGAGCGGCGGGTCGCTCTGTTGGACCCCAAGAGGGTCAATGTCGGGGTCACCGTGTTCGTGTCCATTACCACGAGCCATCACACGAAGGAGTGGCTCGAGCGCTTCCACGCGGCGCTGGAGGACTTTCCCGAGGTGGTCGAGTTCTACCGCATGAGCGGGAAGGTCGACTATCTGTTGCGCGTCGTGGTACCCGACATCGAGCGTTACGACGCGTTCTATAAGAAGCTTATCTCCAGGATCGAGCTGTCCGATGTGAGCTCGGCCTTCGCCATGGAGCAGATCAAGTTCACGACCGCGCTACCGCTCGACTATGCCGCCGGGGAAAAACGAGCGTAGCCTTCCATTGGTCATCCGCGCTCCAGACGCGCGATCAGGCTCGACGTGTCCCAGCGTCTCCCGCCCATCTCCTGCACGTCCGCGTAGAACTGATCGACCAGCGCCGTCACGGGGAGGCTCGCGCCGTTGCGCCGCGCCTCGTCGAAGCAGATGGCGAAATCCTTTCGCACCCAATCCACCGCAAAGCCAAAATCGAACGTGCCCTCGATCATGGTCTGCCAGCGGTGCTCCATCTGCCAGGACTGCGCGGCGCCCTTTGAAATGGTGGCGATGACCTTCTCGATGTCGAGGCCGGCGCGCTTCGCGAAGTGGAGCGCCTCGGCGAGGCCCTGGATCAGGCCGGCGATGCAGATCTGGTTGACCATCTTGGTGAGCTGGCCCGAGCCGGGCGGCCCGATCAGGTTGACCGCGCGGGCATAGGTCTCGATCACCGGCTTCGCCTTGGTGAAGTCCGCTTCGTCGCCGCCGGCCATCACGGTGAGCGTGCCGCCTTCCGCGCCGGATTGGCCCCCGGAGACGGGCGCGTCGAGGGCGCCCGCACCGCGCTCCTTCGCTGCCGCATGGAGCTCGCGGGCAATGGTGGCCGAGGCGGTGGTATGGTCGATGAAGACGGCGCCGGGCTTCAACGTGTGAAAGAGGCCGTCGGGCCCAAGCGTGACCTCGCGGAGGTCGTCGTCATTCCCGACGCAGGTGAAAATGAAGTCGGCGCCGTTGGCTGCTTCCGCGGGCGTATGGGCCAGCGTACCGCCATGGTCGGCAATCCAGAGGTCGGACCTCTTGCGCGTACGGTTGAAGACGGTGACGTCGTGATGGCCGCGGGCCTTGAGATGGCCGGCGAGGGGATAGCCCATAACGCCGAGCCCGATCCAGGCGACTTTGCTCATGCGTTCCGCTCCGTCTTTTGCCTTGGCGTATCTGACGACAATAATGGAAATGGCCGGGACGAGCCCGGCCATTTCATTTACAGGGGCAATGGAGATCGGTCAGGCGATCGGCGTCTCCGGGAAGGCGAGCTGCTCGCGGGCGCGCCATTCGTCTGTGACGTAATTGATGATCAGAGACGTGCGCACGCCGCTGATCGGGCGCTTTTCGAAGCCGTGATACGTGTTGTCACCCGGTACGAAAACCAGGGCGGCGTTCGGATTAAAAGGCGAGCGGCCGACCTGGTTCTTGTCCGCATCGTAAATGTCGGTGCCGAGATCGCCATGGTTCGGGTCCTTCGACATGTAAAGCAGCATGGTGAAGGCCTTCACGCCGAGATCGGTATGCGGCTCGAGCCAGAAGCCGTCGATGTCCTGGGCGTATTCGATACGGAGATAGGTGCCCTTCAGCGAAGTGCCGAACACCTTCTCGATGTGGCTCGTGATTCGCTTGTCCTGAAAGGCTTGCGCCACCGCTTCGCAGACCGGGAACTGCGCGCGGTTCTCCGCGTCGAAGTACTTCCGGGTGTTGTTGTGCAGCTCGCGCTTGCCCGAGACGCCGTCGAGCGAAGGCGCCTCGAACGGCAGCGCCAGCATGTCGTCGAGGACGTCCGGCGGGACGCAATTGGCCAGGTTCCAATGGCGGTAGGGCTGGTCGCCCGGCTCGCCATTGTCGACGCTCGCCAGGAAGGTCCGGACGATATCCTCTGCCGAACTCTTCACGTCCTGAGCGCCTGAGTGCTTTACAGCCACGCTTTCCCTCATGGTGTCGGTGAACTCCCTCGAAACGACGATGATGGCCAGATCCAGTGCCCAGGCAGACCCATCCAAACGCTCAAATAGCACCCCGGCGGCTCGCTGCGCAAATGCCAAGGGGGTGCCCGGTTTGGCTAAATCCCCGAAGCGTTTGCCTAAATCAGTTCCAGGCCCGCACCTTGATACGGGTCAAGTTCAGGGAGGCGGTCAGTTGACGCTCACCCAACGGATCTCGCCCGGAGCGATGTCCTCATCGTCGGCCGCCAACTGCTCGTCGCGCAGGCACTTCGCCAGCAGCTCAAGCAGCGATGCGTGAAGCTCTCGCTCATTCTGATGATGTGGCGGATTAGCGGCGAGGAACGCCAGGATTTCCCCGTAGTCCGGCATCGGAACCCCCGTTTTTCCCCAGCGTTGCGAGGGTGGGGGAGCCATGTGTCAAAACTGAGGCTCCCCTGGTGGCGGTTCCCGCGGCTGCAACCAACGAGGACTTAGCTGCCGAGACGGTATCGCCCAAGCAGCCGCATTGGGCTGCGGCCACCGCCATCGCCGAACAGGGACAGTCCGTCAACGGTGACGCCTTCGGCGCAAATTTCCTCGATCACGGGCCACAACGCCTGGGACACACGATCCAGATGCGCGCTATCGAGCGGTCCCGTGAGTGTGATGGAGAAGCGGTACTCGCTCATCACGTGCGGATGCCCGAAGCTTCTCAAGAGAACGCGCTGATAGTCGCTCAGATGGTGATGGTCCTCGCCGTCGTCGTTCGGGGGCGCCACGGCGAAATCCTCAAAAGCGCTCACACACTGAACGGCGAGCCAGTCGAGTGCCGGTGTCGGTTCGACGGGTCGCAGCACGAGATAGCGGCCCGCGCGGGCGAGCGTCAGGGGACCGGTGCCCACCGGCTGACGACGCGCGGAGAAGCTAATGAGCCGCGACCTTAGCGCCTCGATGCCGGTATCGTCGCGCAGTTCGAAAGGCGCGCGGAAGATTGCATGCAGGCCGGTATAACGTCCGGGCGCGGCCGGTAGTTTGGCAAAGCTGGAGCCAGTAAGGCCCGAGACAGAGAAAGCTTCCAAGGTAGCGCCGTCATTGGCACGGCCGAACCAAGAGCGTCCGAATGCCGCGAGCGCGGTACCGGGACGGGGCGTGTAGTAGATCGCGTAGCGGGAGGAGCTTGATCGGCTCGTCGCGGCGCCCTTTACCTGTTGATTGTCGAGATGGGCACAATTGAGCATCTAATCCTCCCCTTGGCGCAACGCTCCGTCAGCGGCGCTCATGCAGTTATGGCTAACACCGGCCTGTGGCGCGGCCGCGTCAGGTTCTAGGCGATAGAGCGGCGAGGAAATGAAGGCTTGGTGAATCAAATTTTCCGCAACTGCGAACAACACCGCGTGCACGTGCACAACGAACGGCATTACAAGAGCGACACGAGGGGTGAATGATCGAGCTTTATACGTGGATGACGCCGAACGGGCAGAAGATATCGATCATGCTGGAGGAGGTCGGGCTGCCGTACCGCGTGCACACCGTCGACATAACCAAGAACCAGCAGTTCGACCCGAGCTTTCTCAATATTTCGCCGAACAACAAGATCCCGGCCATCGTCGATACCGACAACGGTCTCGCCCTGATGGAGTCCGGCGCAATCCTGCTCTATCTCGCGGAGAAGACCGGCATGCTCTGGCCGCAGGACTTTCCCGCGAAATGGCGCGTGGTCGAGTGGCTGATGTGGCAGATGGGCGGGGCCGGCCCATTTCTCGGCCAGGTCCATCATTTCGTGAAGTTCAATCCCGGCAAGAGCGACTATGCCGAGGAGCGCTACGCGAAGGAGGCGAAGCGCCTTTGGCGCGTGCTCGAGAAGCGGCTCGGCGAAGTGGAGTATGTCGCCGGCGACTACTCCATCGCCGACATCGCCATCTGGCCATGGATCTCGCGCTTCGCGTGGCAGACGGTGGAGTTCGCCGATCATCCCAACGTTAAACGCTGGTATGTAGCGATTGCAGAACGCCCAGCGGTCCGGCGCGGATGGGATGTGGTTGGCGCAGGGCGCGCGCTTCCGATGCCTTAAGTCCCTCCGCCGGTGGCGACGCGCGAGCTCGCATGGCACGATGACCTGGGAGGATAGGGCCTTTGCGCAAAGCCATCTTGAGCGTCCTTGCGCTGATCGCCGCGGGCGCGGTCGCCTTCTACTTTCTCACGGCCCCTCGAACGATACCGGCTTCGGCGTTGCCGGAGCACGCGCCGGACATCGAGAATGGCAAGTATATGTTCACCGCGGGGGGCTGCGCCGAATGTCACGCCGCACCAGTGGGCGCTTGCGACGATCTCGACATCGAAGACCCGGCGGTGCTCGCCGGCGGGCGTTGCCTCAACACCTATGCCGGCACGTTCCATGTGCCGAACATCTCGCCGGACGACGAGATGGGAATCGGCGCATGGACGACGCTAGACTTCGTCAACGCCATGAAGCGCGGCGTGGGACCGGGCGGCGTCCATCTCTATCCCGCCTTCCCCTACACGTCCTATCAGCGCATGACGTTCGAGGACCTGATCGATCTCAAGGCCTATCTCAATACGCTGCCCGCGGTGCGTAACCATGTGCCGGCGCACGAGTTGCGCTTCCCGTACAGTATTCGCCGCGGGCTTGGGCTGTTCCACCTTCTCTACGTGGACGGCGAGACCTTCGCGGCAGACCCTGAGGCAAGCGACGAAATCAATCGCGGCGCCTATCTCGTTCTGGGGCCCGCGCATTGTGGCGAATGCCACTCGCCGCGCAACGCACTCGGCGGCATCATCGCCTCGCAGGCCTTCGCCGGGGCCAGGAAGCCGGAAGGGAAGGGGAGGGTGCCGAACATCACACCGCATAACGACGGCATCGGCGATTGGAGCGAGGCCGACATCGCCTATCTGCTCGAGACCGGCACCACACCGGATTTCGACGTGATCGGCGACATCATGGTGCCGGTCCAGGAGAACATGGCAAAGCTCACCGCGGAGGATCGCAAGGCCATTGCGGCCTTCCTCAAGTCGCTGCCACCGCGGCCAGATGCCGTGAAGAGATCGGAGAGGGCGCCAGGCGGCGATGCCGCCAAGGACTAGCCTTGTGCCTTGAGCGCCGCCCATCTCTTGCCGCCATCGGCCCCTAGTCTGACTGTCAAGGCACTACCTGAGATGCGGCTTGGACTAGCCCTCACCGCGAAATTGGTCGAATGTGCTGAAGTCGTGCGCGCGTGTCTGGCGACCGCGCGAGTGTTGCGTTGAGGATGCGGATGGCGGGGAGATCAGGACGCGGGCGAAGCCTGGCATTCGGGCTCGTCTGGGCGATCGCGGGTTCGGCAGGGCTTTCGCCTCCGTCCTACGCCGAGCCGTTATCCGCAGGCCTGGGAGCGGCACTAGACCTTGCTCCGAGGGCCGCGATCCCAGGACAGGCCGGAGCGGTCGTCGCGGTGGTAACGCCGGACACGGAGGCCGCGCCAGCGCCGTCATCCGAGCCCCGCGACCCCAAGAAGGAAGCAACAGCACGGGTGCAGCGGTGCTATGCCCAGCTCGGCTATTACAAGGGCCCCATCGACGGCAAGGCGAACGAGGCGACTTGGACGGCGCATTGGTACTTCAAGAACGATCATGGGCTGAAGGCTTATGGCGATTTCCTGGCCGAGCCCGTGCAGAAGAAGATCGACGAGCTGTGCAAGCCAGAGCCCGAGCCGGAACCAGTCGCCGAGCCGGAACCGGAACCAGTTGCCGAGCCAGAACCGCAACCGGTCGCGGAACCAGAGCCGCAACCGGCCGCCGAGCCGGAGCCACAACCGGTCGCGGAACCAACGCCGCAACCAGAGATCGAACCAGAACCAGAGTCAG
>CAYUTT010000006.1:0-10554 GCA_964447575.1 uncultured Methyloceanibacter sp. | reverse complement strand
CTCAATCAAATACAGCTCGACGACCTCCAGGCCCGTTATGGGGTCGTCTGGTGCCGCTCCTGCGTGAAGATCGCAGGGCATTTGTCCCTCGACGACATCCGGCGGATCGAGCGGGAGGGCCATATCGAACTTTGCGCAATTCCTCCGCGACAGCTCCCACGCCCCGGGGCCGGCAACGGCAATGTCGTGAAGTCCTTCAGCCGCATCCGCGAACTTTACCGGGCGCTTCCTCCGGCCGAGGAAGATCCGCAGGTCATCGCCGTCATCGTCGGGAACGGCGCGTATGACAATCTTCCGCCTGCGGCGGCGGCGGCGAACGACGCCGGCGCCATGTATTTCTTCCTCACCGAGCATCTCGGTGTCCGCCAGGACAACATCATCGACGTACGGAACGCGCGCAAAGCCGACCTGGAGCGGCTGTTCGGGCCCGTACCCGGCTCAGATGGGGAGCTTGCCCGTCTCGTGCGCGCTCAGCCCGACGCCAAGGTGATCGTCTACTATTCGGGTCACGGCGCCACGAATTCGAGCCATAGCGAGACTTATCTGCTGCCTGCCGATACGGAGCCCTATCGCGAGGAGCGGAGCGGCTATCCGCTGTCGACGCTTTACGCCAATCTCGCCGCGCTCAAGGCGAAGTCGGTGCTTGTGCTGCTCGAGAGCGAGTATGGGCGCGATCACGGCGCCTATGTGCTGCCTCCGAACCTGCCCGAGACCACCAGTTCGGTGCTGCCGCCGCAGCCGCTCTCGAAGGTCACGGTGCTGTCGGCGTCCGACCGGGGCCAGCGGACGCTGATCGACACGACCTACGACATCGGGCTTTTCACCCGCTATCTGATCGAGGGGCTTGCCGGCAGCGCCGATCTCTATCCCGTAGGGAACGGCGACGGCAAGGTCGATAGCGCCGAGGCCTACGCCTATGCCGCCGCCATGGTGCGGCTTTCGGCGCGCAAGACGTTCGGGCTTCTCCAGGAGCCCGTCTATTCGAGCGCGGCCACGCCGGTGCTATCGACCCCGGGAGCGGTCGCGGCCAAGTCCAAGTGAGGCGCGAATTTTGCGCCGGCTTCACCGCGCGCGACCGGACGCGGGCGGTGCCGAACCTTCGTGGCATGCGAAAACTGCTTTACATTGGGGTCAGGATTCCCTACGGAGCGCGCTGGCTCGCAAGCGGACTCGCCCAGGGGCAGCACTGACATCGGCAATCTCGTGTGGGAGTGCGCATGGGATGGACGTTTTCACCTCTGCTGCGGAGCTTCTCCGTCGTCGCCGTCCCGAGCGGCCGGTTCTAGCTCTCAGGCCCCACGCCGCGCAGCGCGCGGCGAAGTGGTTTCTTACCAACTTTCCGGGCCGCGTGCTCTATGCCGCAAAGGCCAACGACGCGCCCCAGGTCATCGCTGCCCTGGTCGAGGCGGGCATTACCGGGTTCGACGTCGCCTCCCTGGCCGAGATCGAGCGGGCGGTGCGGATCGACGGGGCGGAGCTCTATTTCATGAACCCGGTCAAGTCGCGCGGCGCCATCGCCCGCGCCTATCGGGAGTTCGGCATCCGCCGCTTCGCCTTCGATTCCGCCGAGGAGCTCGACAAGGTGCTGGCGGAGACGGGCGGAGCCGACGATCTCACCTTGTTCCTGCGCATCGCCTGCCCCAATACCCACAGCCTCATTCCGCTGGAGGGCAAGTTCGGCGCCTCGCCTGAGGAGGCGCCCGCACTGCTGTTGAAGGCGCGCCAGCGCGCGACACGGCTCGGCATCACCTTCCATGTGGGCTCGCAGGCCGTGGTGCCGGCCGCGTTCGGCGACGCGCTGCGTCAGGTAGGCCAGCTCATCGTGTCCTCGGGCGTTCTGGTCGATGCCATCGATATCGGCGGCGGCTTCCCGAGCCGCTATCCGCACTCGGACCCGCCGGAGCTTGCCGACTTCATGGCCGAGGTGGTGCGCGCCGCAGACGAACTCGCCGTGAAGCACAATTGCGAGCTTCTTTGCGAGCCGGGGCGGGCGCTCGTGGCCGAGGCGGAGTCCGTGATCGTCCGGGTCGATGCGCGGCGGGGGAACGCGCTCTACGTCAATGACGGGGCGTTCGGCACGCTGTTCGATGCGGCCTATTGCGGCTTCCGTTTTCCGGCGCGGTTGATCGAAGCTGTCGAGGGCTCGGACGGACCCGAGGCCGAGTTCGCGCTCTACGGCCCGACCTGCGATAGCTCGGACCATCTGCCCGGGCCGTTCGTGCTGCCGGCTTCCGTGCGCGAGGGCGACTACATCGAGATTGGCCAGATCGGCGCCTACGGTCGGGCGATGGCGACTCGGTTCAACGGCTTCGGCGAGTACGATGAAGTCGTGCTCACCGACGACCCCATGCTCTCGATGTATGAGAGCGTCGAGGACGAGGCGCCGGCCGAGCGCAAAGCGCGGGCCTAGATCGGGGCGCGCATCGCCCTAGAAATGAAAGAGGGCTAGCTTTGCGGGCTGGCCCTCTTTTCTTTGTGCGCTCTGGAAGCGATCGTCGTGCGGTATCGATTCGCATGGTTCAGTTCTTACCTGCGCGTGCAGCGTCCTGAATCGCTTGCTCGTGATACCAAGCACCGCCACCGATCGTCTTCGCTGCCTGCAGGACCGGATGCTCGGCGGACTTGCGGCCATCGCGCCGCGACGAGAAGCTCGCACGTCCTCCTGCGGGGAACTGGATGATCTGGGCGGTCTCCCTATAAGAACTCGCCGTCATGTCTTTATCTCCATTCGATATGCCGTAGACGCTTCAGCGTACTGACGGCGTGTTGAGTTCCCCTATATCTAAGAAGCGATTCGATGTGCACAAGGAAAATGCGGTTTGACTATAATTTCAGCGTATCCGCGGCTGCCGTTTCGCCATGCAGATCGACATTGCCTAAGACTTCATCTGCACGCCGCTGCTGCGCCACGGGCGCGTGAAGCGCTCCAAGTCACGGCAATCATTATCAAAAAATAGATGCCGTTGGTCGCGCCAAGCCTGCGCCATGCCTCATGCTTGAGCACAACGCACGCGCTGACCGGCGTTGGCACAGTTGATGCTCGTAACCACTCCGGCTAGCGGCCGCGAAGCGTCGTTGGCGATGGGGATCCCCTGACATTTCGCGTCAAACCTTCATGAAGGACTCGCAATGACAAAGTACAAGCTCGAGTACATTTGGCTCGACGGATACACGCCCACGCCGAACCTGCGGGGCAAAACTCAGATCAAAGAGTATGCAAGCTTTCCGACTCTCGAAGAGCTCCCGCTGTGGGGCTTCGACGGCAGCTCCACGATGCAAGCGGACGGCAGCAACTCCGACTGCGTGCTAAAGCCGATCCGCGTTTTTCCGGACGCCGCGCGCAAAGACGGTGTGCTGGTCCTGTGCGAAGTCATGATGCCGGACGGCGAGACGCCGCACCCCTCGAACAAGCGGGCGACCATCCTCGACGACGATGGCGCCTGGTTCGGGTTCGAGCAGGAATACTTCTTCTACAAGGATGGCCGTCCGCTCGGCTTTCCGGCGGATGGCTACCCCGAGCCGCAGGGCAAGTACTACACCGGCGTCGGATATAAATATGTCGGCTCGGTTGCGCGCCAGATCGTCGAAGAGCATCTCGAGCTCTGCCTTGCCGCCGGCATCAACCACGAAGGCATCAACGCCGAAGTGGCGAAGGGTCAGTGGGAGTTTCAGATTTTCGGCAAGGGCTCGAAGAAAGCCGCCGACGAGATGTGGATGGCGCGCTACCTGCTTCAGCGGCTCACCGAGCAGTACGGCGTCGATGTCGAGTATCACTGCAAGCCGCTTGGCGACACCGACTGGAACGGATCGGGTATGCACGCCAACTTCTCCACCACCTATCTGCGCGAGGTTGGCGGCAAGGAGTATTTCGAAGCGCTGATGGCGGAGTTCGAGAAGAACCTTGACGACCACATATCGGTCTACGGCCCCGACAACCATTTGCGATTGACTGGCAAGCACGAGACCGCGCCCTGGAACAAGTTCAGCTACGGCGTTGCCGACCGGGGCGCTTCGATCCGCGTGCCGCACTCTTTCGTCCGGAACGGGTACAAGGGCTATCTCGAAGATCGCCGTCCCAACTCGCAAGGCGACCCCTACCAGATCGCCTCGCAGATCCTGAAGACTGTCGCGTCGGTCGCGACGAAAGTCAGCGCCGCCGCGTAGGACTGCGTGCGAAGGACGATTGCAAAGCGAATACAAATGGGGGCCCTTCCTGGGCCCCCATTTTCTTCGCGAGTCCTTTCAGTGGCTTCGCCGCGTTGGCTCATATCGCGCCGAGGCACCCCACCCGCCGGCCTACCACTATATCGCCTGTCGCCGGGGTATCTCCCCTAACGAGACCGTGTGCTGACGGCCGCATTCTCCGCGGCTACACTCGTCCTCCATAAGCTCATTCAGAAGCGAACAGGGGGATTCCTCGCCATGAACGCAGACAGCCTTCAGACCGTTTGGGCGCCGCGCCTTCTCAGCATCCTGCGCATTGTCGCGGCGTTGCTGTTCTTCGAGCACGGCTCCGCCAAACTGCTCGGCTTTCCGCCGTCGGACTTCTCGCCCGCGGTCCTGTCGCTGCCCTGGATTGCCGGCGTGCTGGAGATCATCGGCGGGGCGCTGTTGGTCGTCGGCCTGTTCACGCGGCCCGCGGCCTTCATCCTCTCGGGCATGATGGCGGTCGCCTATTGGATGGTGCACGCGCCGAAGAGCGTGTACCCGCTTCTCAATGAGGGCGAGGCCGCGATCCTGTTCTGCTTCATCTTTCTCTATCTCGCCTTTGCCGGCGGCGGGCCCTGGAGCCTGGACGCTATGCTGAAGCGGAAGGACTGAGCCAACCGCCGCGGCGCGGCGCAGTCGAGACCGCATGGCGGTTTTGTTTGCGTTGAGCGCCGTAAACACAATTTTAGTCAAACTTTTAAACGCCCCGCCCAGTCGCGTTCAGGGGCGATCAGCCGTGCGGCAACGTGGAGGTTGCCCACTACGTGGGCCACGGTGGTCATCCGACACTCGGTCGGTAAGCGTGTCTTGGCCCTTGGGCTTTCCGCGCCTGAGGACGAACAGGTCGCCGTTCGGGGCGGCGTTAAGGCGGGGGAGGATATGCTTGCGGTACCAGCGAAGCCGACGGGCGACATGATCGGGGACTTCGGCGACAAAGTCCCTTTGTCGCGATTTGGTTTCCGCCTTGGGGATTTGCAGGACCAAACGACCTTTCGGTCCATCCGGCTCGGCAGGATCGATGACGTTCGGCGGGGCTGATCCAGTTCGTCTACCAAGTCGCCAAGTTCGTTGTTCTGAGCTGGGAGATCAGCCAGGACGAGTCTGGGCAGGTGCGGGCGAAGGGTGCGCCGGAGGACATCGACCGCGTGCTGGCCGAGAACCCGCGCCTTTTGGGACGTCTGCTCAACACCTATATCGGGTATCTCTTCCGGGGAGAGCCGAGGCAGCACAGCTATTCGCCGCCGCCGCCCGAGTACCACCCCCCGCTATCGATGCTGACGAATTTCAACGAGCGCTTCATCCTCGCGCACGAGTACAGCCATACGCTCTTCGACTCGCTGGGATTCGACGCGCCGAACGATCTGCCGAAGCATCAGGAAGAGCTTCAAGCGGACCTTCTAGCGTTCAGACTCGTGGCCGAAAGCGGTCACACGCTCGACCAAGTCCCGCCGAACATCTCGCTGCAGGGTGCGTTCTTCGTCCTCGCCGTCCTAGAAACGCTGCGTCGCGGTGTCGACATCGCCCGCCATGGCGAGGTGCAGGAGGACCTGGGCTTCGCGACGCATCCTCCGGTTGCGCTGCGTCGGCAGTTTCTGGTCGATGCCTACCGCGAGGAGGTATCGGACGATGATGACGGCTATCTGTCGATTAGGGGCGCGCTGACCCCCAGCCGCTCCCTGATCCATCTTTGGCAGAAGCTGGAAGGACCGCTCCGAAAGCATGCGGAGCTCCGACTGCCATTGCATCCGATGTGGCCCTGAATACGGCCGCGAGCGATCGGGGAAGCGCACCTCCGGCGTAGAGCCACTCGAGCACCTCACCGTCGGGCAGAAGATCCTTGCCTGTCGCTCGATTGGTTTATTGTCGTGAGTCGCACTGCCGAAGCTGCCGATGTCATCAACACAGTTCTGGAAATTTCGCCCCAGTACACGCTCAAACAAATCTCGAAAATCTATCCCCATCGGGTGAACACGGATCGTAACCGCGTGCTCGACGCGCTGCGCAAGGCCGGGTCGCCGCCTAACCGTTTCCCGTGAAAGCCGCACGAGCTACAGCGTGATCCGCCACCAGCGCGATCAGTTCCTCGACGCAGGTTTCTTAAGATAGGGGGACTATTCATGAGCAGAACCAGGGCGGGGAGCAGGGCTCCCGCTGATACAACAGCGAAGAAACAGCCGAGAGGGCGCCCATTCTTGCCAGGGCAGAGCGGCAATCCGAAGGGTCGCCCCAAAGGCGCACGCAATCGCCTGGGCCCAGTTCCTGGAGGCTCTGGAAGCCTGCCGCGTCCTTGGCTCAGCATGACACCGTGCACCAAGAGTTCGGCGAGCTCTTCGGAGACCTGGATCGGGTTGCGAGCGACGAGTGATCCCTTCTCCGGGCCTGACTTCAGCACCCCCCACTGAGCCATGGATTTGAGCACATCCTGGATTGTGCGCTCCGCCGTAGAGCGGTCGCCCCACGATTCCGTCATACGGCGCTTGATCTGCGATCTGTTGGCATGGCCATGAAGTGCGAGAAGCTTTCCGACATGCGTGGCGACATCGAAAAAGAAAGGATGCGTAGCCACGACCATGGCCCAGTGAACAGCCAAACGATTCTCGCCATTTGCTGCAGCGAGACACTTAAGAGCACGGTCTCGCAGCGATTCGACCTGCTCCGGCACCGTTAGCCAGATACGGGTCAGGACCGTAAGCGTCTTTCCACGGCCACTGTTGTTGGTGCGCCGCTGAAAACCCGCGCGGCCGCAATATCGAGCCATTCGACGTGAATCGTCCGATCGAAGCCGATCGTGGTCTTTCTTCCAGTGCTCACAACGATCTCGCCACCGTCACGAAGGGCACGATGGCTTCCTCGATGCATATTCCGCCATGGGCCACCGTTCTTTTTCTTTCACCAATGACGGCCCGTAGCGGTGGGGCTATAAAGGCGAGATAGTCATCGGGTAACCCGATGCTCGGCCATTCCAGAGTTTCCGGATATTTCGCCGAGGTATTGGATCGCAGCAGAGCGTCCCGGAACACATGGACCCTCTCTCCGCGCTCGTCGGCTGTCGCGCCAACGTTCGGCTTTCCTATGCCGATCCGTTCTACGTTTCCATGATCCGCGGTGACGATAACTTCAAAGTCGCGATCAAGCAAAGCGTCCAGGAGGCGCCAAAGCGAGCCTCTCTTGGCCCAATGACGGACCCCGGCATGCATGCCATCGGTGCCTGTGACGATTCCGTGCAGCATCTGATCGATTGTCCCGACCACGATTCCTGCGATCCTGCAGCGCGGCTCGTCAAGCTTCCCGCTAACCCTGGCGATGAAGGCGTCATCGTCTTCCAGGGTGCCCTGACACGCGTAGATGGCGTCGCCTTTCCGGAGACCACGATCTTCCCAGAAGCGAGACCAGTGCGCTGCGATATCGTCGGGGAGCTGCTCCTCGGCGGCGACCATGCCACAACTCTACAGGATCCAACCGGATCAGGACCTGCTGCGAGCATCGGTGAGTCAATCGGCCGCAAGCGGTCGGCGGACCCGTCGGCCATAGACCCGCCGCCAGTCGAGCCCCTCGAGCAGCGCCTCGAACTGGCCTCGCGTCAGCCGCATGATGCCGTCGCGGATCGACGGCCAGGCGAACTTGCCTTCCTGCAGACGCTTGTAGCCCATGACCAGTCCCGAGCCGTCCCACACAAGCACTTTGATCCGGTCTCCGCGCTTGGCGCGGAAGACGTAGATCGCGCCGGAGAAGGGATTGAGCCCGAGTTCGCGCTCGACGAGAGCCGCGAGGCCATCCATCCCTTTGCGGAAGTCTACGGGCCGCGTCGCCACGAAGACCTGCACCCGGTCAGACGGCACGATCACGAGGTGCCCCTCAGGACCTGGACGATCTCCGCAAGGCGCTGCGCCGGGGTCGCCAGCGGCAGACGCAGGATCACGCCGCAAACCCCGACCTCAATGCGCTCTTCAGTCGAGGCAGACATCGGCCGCTCGTCTTCGCGCTCCTTTGCGACCAGAACGGGTGCGAACCCCGCGCTGACGGATGGCGTGACGAGCTGGCCCAGACGCGCTTGGCGCCGCCACATGAACAGGTGATATGAGACGGCCGCAACCCATGCCGACGCGCAACCTCCGAAACGGAGGTCCACGGCTCGAACGACTCCGCAACGATCCGCGCCTTCACATCCGACGGCCACCGGCGGCGACCTGTCGGCCCCGATACGACCTCGAGCCGCCTGACCACATGCAGATCGGCACAGTCCTTTTGGATATCCATATCGACAAGCTCTCCCTCGCCAGTCACACCGGCCAGGAGACTCGCCCATCAATGCGCGCGAACACGGTGGGATCAAAACAGCGCTTACATTACTACCTCAAATCCGGCGCGAATCTCCTCACGGCTCCATAGTTCAAATCTGCTGCAACAGGGCGCCAAGGTGCGAAAGCGGTCGTGTCAGACGGTATTGCTGCACTGAGCTCCGGGCAATGGCGGAGTATCACACTTGTCATTGTATTCCTGTCGACCCAATCGAGACCGAGAGGGGAGTATATCTCCGGACGAAAGTCGACAGTAAGGAAGCGGTCACTTTGCAACCGACGCGAAGCCATTAATGCAAAGATGCGAAACGCAGTGTCACTAAACCCGAAACCCTCTGGTGGCGTTTCCGCGAATAGCCCGACCATCGTGTCAACTTTATCGATATCTGCATAAACATCGCGCAGCCGCTCAACGATGTCAGGATCGGAACTTAGCTCCTCAAATCGTCGCAGCCTTGGCTTATGCAATGCGACACGAAAGCTATTGTAGCGCGGTATGAGACGCATGCGATCCCGTATGATATCCACGACAGATAGATCAATTATCTCTCCGTTTCGCCTTTCGAAGGCTTGCAGCGCTCGGGGAAAATTGTGCAACCGAATGGCACCTGGGTGGGAAAGTCCGAAGGAGTATAAAGCATTCGCCAAACCTAAGCGTCGGATCGTGGAATTGGTGGAGTTTCCTGTCAGCTCTGAGAATGAACGCGTTTCGAGCAGTTCACCACTCTGATAACTAAAAAAGATGTAGTCGTCGGGAATGAGCGGATGCATGCGATAAACGCTGACAAACTCCTCAGTCATAGAAAATGGCACGCCATAGTGATTAGGCTGCGTGAAGCGAATGCTTTTCAGTGAATGGGGGTCAAGAAGCCATAAACCAAGCCGCACTCGCCAGTCGTTCGGTGGTCCAAACCAATTGCTGAGCACGCCTTCTTCGACAGCCTTGTTCGCCAGGATCGCTGGAGTCCACTCGACGGTATGAATCTTGGCAATGAGTGCCGATACAATAAGACGAGCCGTTTGATAGACACGCTCATCATCCCAGGTTGCGTATGCGGACTGAAGCGCTCCGCAAATCGCATTATGCTCACGAGCGAAGAGCGTGTGCATGAGGCTTAGGCCTAGCCACCAGCTCTCAGTGAATCCCGTGGTCTCAAATCCCTCACTATCAATCGGTAAATATCCATCCTTCAGTTTAAGGAAGGGCCCGTCACGCAGCTCTTGAGCCTCATCTCTGGTGTGCCCATACATCTCAGACGCGTCCCACCACGAGGTAGCCTGGTTTCTGAAAACAGGACAGCCATGGCGCGTTTCGAAGACTTTATTGTCGGCGATACGCATGTAGTCCTCTTCAGGACCGTTACGGAGACTTTGCCATTTGGCGCCAGAGGGGAGTGGGACTGAGTGGTGTTCTTCATCGAGATCGAAACGAGCATGATCTACCCAATCGTGAACCTGGAACTGAATCCAGGCCGCCGCGAGTACATTGAGTGACTTTGCTGGTATGAAGGTCTTGCGCTGCAAGAGCTGTTGGCTGACGTCAATTGGATTCGGATTGTCAGAACCATGCTTCGATTGAATCGCTGGTTTCATGTTGCGGCCGAAGGGTCTGCCAACGGAGCCCATGGCCGGATTCGACAAGTTGTTATAAGTGCCGTCGAAGCTGCGACTAGTTCGCGCCCATTCTGGAACATGTTTCGGTACCGGGTCTGTCTTAGGTGCCGTCTCGTCAAAATCCTCCTCAAAAAGATTCTTTCTGCGTAACTCAGCGCGGATGACTGCCAGATTTAGAAGGCCTAGCCGCCAGCCAAGGCGATACCACGGCCAGATGCGATTCAGACCCCTGAAAACAACCGAAAGAATTGGCCCAAATAGGCGATTGCGAATGGGAACGTTGTCAACTCTGTGCGTGAGCATGTCGAAGCTCTCGTAATGTCGTGCAGCCTGCTACGCGAGCGCATCGTGGATGCGCTTCGCTACCTCCATTTGGCGTCGCAGCTCAACCGGCTCCACAATAACGTGACCTGAAATCCGACACCTTTGGGTT
>CAYUTT010000005.1:0-18944 GCA_964447575.1 uncultured Methyloceanibacter sp. | reverse complement strand
GTTGGCTTCGCCGGCGATGGCGCGGGCGAGCAGCGTCTTACCGGTCCCGGGCGGCCCGACGAGAAGCGCGCCGCGCGGAATGCGCCCGCCGAGCTTCTGGAACTTCTGCGGGTCGCGCAGGAACTCGACGATCTCTTGCAGGTCCTCTTTCGCCTCGTTGACGCCCGCGACGTCGTCGAAGGTCACGCGGCCATGACGCTCGGTAAGGAGCTTGGCCTTGGACTTGCCGAAGCCCATTGCCCGGCCGCCGCCGGACTGCATCTGCCGCATGAAGAAGATCCACACGGCGATGAGCAGCAGCATCGGGAACCAGGAGATGAGCACGCCGAACAATGACGGCACATCGTCCTCGGACGGCTTGGCGGTGATTTTCACGCCTTTTTGGTTCAGCTTGTCGACCAGGTTCGGATCGTTCGGCGCATAGGTCTGGAAACCACGGCCGTCGGTGAAATGTCCGGTGATCTGATTGCCCGCGATGGTCACGTCCTGGACGTTACCGCCCTCCACCTCGGTGAGGAGCTGCGAGAAGCTGATCTCGTTGCCGCGTACCTGGACGCCGGGCGACTGGAACAGGTTGAAGAGCGCGACCAGCAGAAGGCCGATAAACACCCAAATGACGAAGTTACGGAAGTTCGAATTCATGAACCGTCCTGACGGCTTGATTTACGGCACGCGCCCTCGGGCGAGGCCCCCACGATCCTGACGTAAAAAGGCTTAGTAAGTCTTGGTAACATAGGAACCGGCACCACTTTTGCCAAGTAACGCTAACGCAAAGAGGTGCATGCATCTTCAACGGCTTGAGAGCGCTGCGGCGATCCGGCATCCCCCTAAAGTCCCTCCCGCAGGAAGACCGCCCGGCAGTGAAGGCCCGGTTCATGGCGCGAGGATGGCGCGGAACCGAGAGCGGGCAGCCCGAGCAGCGTCTCGCCCCGCCAGCAGGCGGGCAGCGCCCGGGCCGCAAAGGCGGGAAGGGACGGCGGCAATCCCGCGCGATCTTTCAGGGTCCGCACCCCTTCTTCGCCGAGCGCCTTGACGGTGAGGGGCGCGTGCGCCCCGGCCCCGAGCTCGATGCGGAAGCGATTATCCCACAATTGCCGCTCGCCCGGATGGAGATCGAGCACCGGAAGCCCGTCTTTCCGCAGCTCACGGAAAATGAACAGCCGTCCTGTCCTGGGCGCGATGCGGCAGCGGCCGAGCGTATGGGCCTTTGCCGGCTCTGCCTTTAGCGCCGCAAGCAACGTCTCGACCTTGGTGAGCCGCACAGGCTCCACGCCCCCACCCACGGCACCGATGAGCCGCGACAGCGCCCGGAGCGCAATCTCCTCCGGCGCCTCGAAGAGCGCGCCGAGACCGACCGCGGCATAGCCCGCCGCACTGGTCTCGGCATGCCGCGAGAGAAAGTCGTGCGCGGCCGCATCGAGCGCCGTCCGCGCCCGCCTCAAGCGCCGCGCCGACAACGCGATCGCCTCCGGATCGAGCCCGAGTTCGGCAAGCGCGCCTGCCGCATTCCGCAACCGCGCGCGCTCGAACCGCGCATCCACATTGCTCGGGTCGACGATGAACGGGACGCGCGCCTCCTCGAGCGTGGCCACGAGGCGCGCTTTCGGCACATCGAGCAAGGGCCTCAGCAACGTCAGTCCTGCCCAGCTGCTCTCCTCGGGAATCGCGGAAAGCCCGTCGAGGCCGCTGCCGCGCTTCAGCCGCATCAGAAACGTCTCGACCTGATCGTCGAGATGATGCGCGGTGACGAGCGCGGGGATGCCATGGGCCGTGCAATAGGCGGCCATCAAGTCGTACCGTGCGACGCGCGCGCGCGCCTGAACGCTCGCGTCCACCGCACCATGCTCCCAGATGAGGATTGCATGCGGCAGACCCAAGCACTCCGCCGCGCGGCCGACGCTCAGCGCCTCGTCGCGCGAGCCAGGGCGCAAGCCGTGATCGACCGTGAGCACGTAAAGCGCAGGTCTCGCCCTTTTGGCCGCGCGCCAGCGGGCGGCGAGATGCATCAGCGCCAGGCTGTCAGGCCCGCCCGAAACGGCGAGCGCGACGCTTTCGAAACGCGCCAAGGGCGCAAGCAGGGCGTCCGCCTCCTTCTCGGCGATGGGCTTGGCATCCATCTCAGCAGCCCGCCTTCCCGGCTTCGCCCTTCGCCTGGCTCTGGATGTGCGCGGGCGGGTCGGGAAACTTGTCGTCGAACTCCTTGAAGGTGGAGCAGGCGGCGTCCTTTTGCCCAAGTGCCGCGAGCGACATGCCGAGCCTGAGTAGCGTGTCCGGCGCCTTGTCGCTGCCTGAATATTTGCGGTAGCCGGCGAGGAAGGTATCGGCCGCCTGCTTGTATTGCTTGCGCATGTATTGGCTCTCGCCGGCCCAGTATTGCGCGCTGCCTGCCAGCGGATCGTCGGGATATTCCGCGACCAGTTTGCTGAAGCTTTTCTCCGCTTCTCCATACTCCCGCTGGAGGAAAGCGCCGTAGCCTTGCTCGTAGAGATTTTGCGCGTTCTGGTCGGGAAGCGCGGCGAGGCTCTGGGACAGATTGTCGGGCACGGTGCCGGTCGAGAGCGCCGGAGGCGTGATCGATTGCGGCGCGCCGTCGTCATCTCCCGGGCGCGGCCCGTACCAGCGCGGCTTCGACGTGTCGCTCTCGTCGGCGGACTGCGGATACACGGGCCGTGGCGCGTTGGGCACGGCCTCCTCTTGGGGCTCGTCGTCCTTGAACACGTCGAGAATATCCCAACCGGACCCACGCGCGGACTCAGGAGCCTGTGGTGCGCTCTGGCTATCCGCTCCGTCAGAACCACGCGGCGTGAGGGGCAGAGGCCCATCCTCAGCCGCGGCCTCCGGCGCGCGCACCTGACCGCCGATCCGCTCGATCTGCGCCGTCAACGCGCCGATCTGGATCTCGAGAGCGCCCACACGGGAACCGAGGTCTCCCGAGCCCCCTGGCCTATCACCGCCATTCGCGTCTCCCGGCGCGATGCTGGGCCTGGCCTGCAGGAGCGCTTCGAGCCTTCCGACCATGGCCTTGAGTTCGGCGATCTCGGCCTCGAGCCTCGTGACGCGCGAGGAGACCTCGTCGATGTCTTCCGCCTGCGCGGCGGAGACGGCGAAGAGGAGAAGGAGACACCCCGCCATCGCGGCGGGGCGGAAATGGGAGCGCAGGGACACGATTTCGCGACCTTGTCGACGGGGGCCGTCACGTTCCGATAACGCGCCGCGGACCACATCGCACGACGCGCAAACATGGCCCCATTTGCCGTGGCGTTTGGGGCCAAACTGAGATGTGTTTGGCCCACAAAACGCGCTTGGACAAGGTCTAGTAACGGGCGACGGCCGCGCCTTTCAGGATCGTCTGAGCCCGCCGGTTCTGCGACCAGCAGGAGATGTCGTCGCATGTCGCGATCGGACGCTCCTTGCCGTAGGAGATGGTGTGAACGCGGCCCGCCTGGAGCCCGTTGCGCACGAGGAAGCCCTTGACCGCCATGGCCCGCTGAGCGCCGAGCGCGAGGTTGTATTCACGCGTACCCCGCTCGTCGGCATGGCCTTCGATGACCACCGCGTAGTGCGGGTATTGGTTGAGCCAGCGTATCTGGCTTCGGAGGGTGGCTTGCGCCTCGCCGGTGAGCGCGGCGCTGTCCACTTTGAAGTGGACCACGTCACCGACATTGGCGGCGAAATCGCGTGTGCTGCCCGGCGTGGCGGGCCCTTCGCCGCCGAGTCCGTACTGCTGGGCCTGTTTCGGCTGACGCGAGCAGGCGGCGATGGCCAAGGCGATGAAAATCACGCCCACGACCTTTGCGGCGTGGCCGAACCCAACACGGAAACGCATTACTGGTTACTCCCGCATACCCCCAATTATCGGAAAATCGTAGGAGCGTACCCCTTAACGAGGTCTTAGCCGCTCACGTCCTTGGCAAGGCTAAATCGGGGCATTTGCGGGGCGGCGGGAACTCGGGCCGACTGCGCGCGCAAGGCGCATGCCGCCAATCAGGAGCAAGCTCAGCCCAGATCGGACGCAGATTCAGCCCAGGAACAAAAAGGAAAAGGATGCCTGGAACGCCGCCGCATCTGCCACGGCGTTCCGGCATCCATATTCCATTGGTTGGAAACCCCGAGGTTTCCCGGCAGACGGCCGTGCGATTAGACGCGACCGACCTGCTCTACCGTGATTTAGCCGAGCTTCAGGGGCTCCATGACAACGGCCTTTTCATGATGGCCGAAGCAACCACCCAAAGAAACGGCGGCAGCCACGAGCATGGCGGCGGCGATAACGCCCTTCAAACCCTGCATGGTCTTCTCTCCTTTGGTTAAAACGGCAATAGCCGTCTTTGCATGTATCGGTGCGGCGGTTTCAGATCAAGGTCGGACTGCTGTCCTGCAACCGTTTTGGCGGTCATTGATGCCAAAATGCCACGCCCGAATCTCATCCTCCAGCCCGCTCAAGCTATCCCGCTCCGGAACGCCGATCAAGATGTGGTTAACGACGTTGGGGGGCCGGAATTAAGATTATGTTACCGGCTGTTGCAATTTCGCCGCAACCGGAGCGCGTACGCTTGCAACCGGCGGAAAAACAACCGAACCGGCTAGTTGATCAGGGGAGACCAGGCGGGATCGGAGCCGAAGGCCGGGGTCGCCACCAGGCGCTCGTTATACCCCGTGAGGTCGATCGTATAGAGCCGGGGACCGCCCCCCTCGCCTGGGGATTCCCGGAAGAACATGAGAACCCGGCCGTTGGGCGACCAGGTCGGCCCCTCGTTGTGGTAGCCCTCGGTCAGGATGCGCTCTCCCGTGCCGTCGGGCTTCATGACCCCGATCAGAAAGCGGCCCCTGAGCATCTTGGTGAAGGCGATGAGGTCGCCCCGCGGCGACCAGACCGGCGTGGAATAGCTCCCCTCCCCCTGGCTGATCCGCCGCTGGTCCCCGCCATTCGCGTCCATGACGTAGATCTGCTTCCTGCCGTCCCGGTCGGTCTCGAAGGTGATCTGCCTGCCGTCGGGTGAATAGCAGGGGGCCGTGTCGATGGCGTCGGTGCTGGTGAGCTGCACGGTCTGCCGGCTCCTGAGATCCATGGCGAACAGGTTGGACGTGCCCCCCTGCTCCAGGCTCATCACGATCCGCTGGCCGTCCGGCGAGAAGCGCGGGGCGAAGCTCATGCCGGGGAAGGTGCCCACGGTCTCCTTCTGGCCGGTCTCGATGTTCAGGAGATACACCTTGGGCGTCGCACCTTCATAAGACATGTAGGTGATTTCTTGGGTCGAGGGACTGAAGCGGGGCGTGAGGACGAGCGTTTGCCCCGTGGTCAGGTGCCGCAGATTGTGGCCGTCCTGGTCCATGATGGCGAGGCGCTTGACGCGCTGATTCTTGGGGCCGGTTTCGTCCACGAACACGATGCGCGTGTCGAAATAGCCTTTCTCGCCCGTGATCCGCTCGTAGATCGCGTCGGCGATGATATGGCCGAGCCGGCGTGCCTCCTGCGGCCGCGCGAACACCTGCTCGCCCACGAGCTGCTGACCGGACAGCACGTCCCAAAGGCGGAACTCCGCCCTGAGCCTCCCGTCCGACGCACCGATATGGCCGACCACAAGCGCCTGCGCGTTGAGAACTTTCCAGTCCTCGAAGCGTGGCACGCTGCTCATCCCGAGGTCCCGCTCGATGAACGCGGCCGGATCGATGGGCGCGAACAGGCCGGACGAATGAAGATCGCGCGTAACAATGTCGGAGATCTGGCGCGCCCCCTCCGGATCGATTCCGAGGCCTGCGCTGAACTCGGAAATGGCGATGGGCAGCGGCTGAATCGTGCCTTGCGTGATGTCGAGCTCGAGCACGGCGCGCGCAGGCGCCGGCGCTGCGATCATGCCGAGCAAGACCAGCGCGAGAATTGCAAGCCGCTCGGAGCGAATCGGAAACAATGGCCGCATCTTCGTTCTAGCCGCTGCCATACATCTGACTTGGGTCGAAATTGAGGATCATGTCCCGCCACAGCGCGTACTTCTCGAGGGGCAGCATGTATGGCTGGCACTGAAAGACCGCGCGCACGGCGCTGTCGGCGGCGGCCTGGAAGAATGGCGAGGACGCGCTATTGGTGACCGTGGGATAGCCTTCGAGCGTGCCGTCCTGGTTCAGCTTGAGCCTGATCCTGACGACGATGTCGTCCGCGCCGAGCCCGCCGGGCGGCGGCGTCCAGCACTGGGCGATGCGGGCGCGAAGCGCATCGATCTCGTTGACGGACATGCTCATGGCCGTGCCCGTCGTCTGCCCGTGCACTGGCTTCGTCTCCTCGGCAAGCTCTACCGGCTCGGCCGCGTCGGTGGCGTCCGGGATCTTGTTCAGGAGCGCCGCAATCCGGTCCGAGTCGAATTCCTGCGTCGCCTTGGGCGCGGGCGGGGGCGGCGCTTTGGCAGCTTCGGCCTTGGGCGGCGCGGGCATTTCGGCCTTCGGTTGCTCCTTCGGCGGCTCCGGCTTCCGGGCTGGCGCCTCGGGCTTGGGTTGGGGCTTCGGCACCTCCGCCTTGGTCTCGGGCTTCGGCTCGGGCCTAGGTGCGGGTTTCGCCTTGTCCGCGGGCTTCTCGAGGGAAGCGGTCTTGTCCGGTGTCTTGACCGCCTTTTCCTTCACCGCCTGCTTTGTAGCCTCCTCCGGCTTACCGGCAAGCGGCCCCTCGTCCTTGGCGTCGCGCTGGCCGGCCTTGACCTTGGTGACCTCGGAGGGCGTGGCGAGATCCACGGGCACGGCAACGAGCGGCGCCGGCGTCAGCGACGACGACGAGAAAGAAACCACCACGAACAGCACGACCGCCAGGTGCAACGCCGCGGAGATGAGGGTACTCGCGCCCATGGCCAGGACGGCTCCTCGTCAGGGTTGGTCCAGTTGATCGGTAACGAGCGTGACGGGCAGACCGGCTTCCCTGATCCGCACCAGCACCCTCGCGACGTCGCCGTAAGACGTGGCCTTGTCGCCGCGAACCCAAACCTGGGCAGCGCCGCCGGCGTCGCGAATAGCAGCGAGTTTTGGCACAAGTTCGTCAAAAGGGGTCTCGGTGTTCTGGATGTAAATTTTTCCGCCCTCGTCCACGGTGATGCTGAGAGGTGCCTGCTCCGGGTTCACCGGCCCCGCCTCCGTCTGCGGCAGCTCGACCTCGGGCAGCGTGGCGCTCGCCTCGATGTCCACGCCCACGGTGAGGAGCGGTGCGGTCACCATGAAGATGATGAGCAGCACGAGCATCACGTCCACGAACGGCGTGACGTTGATCTCGCTCATGGGCAGGCTCGATCGCCGCCGCGCGCGGCGGTTCGAGAGCGCGCCACCGGGTTGAAGACCTGCGCCCATGCCCCCCTCACATCGATTTGTCGATCTGGCGCGACAGAATGGCAGAGAACTCGTCGGCGAAGCCTTCGAGACGGCCCGCGTACCGCGCCAGTTCGTTGTTGAACTTGTTGTAGAAAATCACCGCCGGAATGGCCGCGAGCAGGCCGAGCGCGGTGGCGAACAAGGCCTCCGCGATGCCGGGCGCCACCACGGCGAGGCTCGTGTTCTTGGTCGTGGCGATGGCCTGGAAGCTTGTCATGATGCCCCACACCGTGCCGAACAGACCGACGAACGGCGCGGTGGAGCCCACTGTGGCGAGGAAGGTGAGCCGCCGCTCCAGCCGCTCCACCTCACGGCTGATGGTCACGTCCATGACCTTCTCTACGCGGAGCTGCACGCCGGGCATCGGCCGCGACGATGGCTCCCGCCCCTCGCGCTCGGTCGAACGCTTCCATTCGCGCATCGCCGCCACGAACAGAGCCGCCATGCCGGCATTCCGGCGTTGCGCGAGCGCCTGGTAGAGCTCATCCAGCGACTGGCCGGACCAGAAGACTTGCTCGAACTTGTCGGTCTCTTTTCGCGTCCGGGCAAACAAGAAGAACTTCTCGATGATGATCGCCCACGTCCATATGGACGCGGCCAAGAGGCCGATAATGACCAGCTTGACGACGATATGGGCGTTCAGAAACAGCTGCCAAATCGACAGATCGACGGCGACATCCGGCGGGTTCATTCACGGCCTCATGCATGCGCTCCAAGCGCGTTAGCCCAGGGCACTCCGCTTCCCGGGACGGCCGCCTGGTCCCGCGAGTTGTACCCCGCGGGGATTCGACATCGCCGCAAGGAGCCGCAATTCGCTTGGAGACCAAAGCTTTCGCGGGCCTTTGTGGCTAGACTTGGGCTCAGGCGGCCCCCGATCGGCCCGGCTCCCGCCGGTTGGAATCCTGGCTAGTCCCTCAACTCTACGTTCAACACGCTCGGTTAACGAATCGTTCAAGAGCGCCCCGGACCAATTGCCCGAGCCGCTGCGGCTTGCCCGAGGACGACACCAGCACCACGACCACCCGGGCACGCACGATGACGGCTTCTCCGCGCCGCACCTCCTGGACGAGGGTGAGGCTCGCGCCGCCGACCTCTTCGCAGCGCGTGACGACCTCGAGCACGTCGTCGAGGCGGGCGGGACGGAGATAGTCGATCTCGATGCGGCGGACGACGAACACCGACGCCTCGCCCTTCTCTGGGTTGGCGAGGTCCTGATGATAGATGCCGAGCAGGCGTATGAAGTCGGAGCGCCCGCGCTCGCAGAACTTCAGGTAGTTGGCGTGATAGACGAGGCCGGCAAAGTCGGTGTCCTCGAAATAGACGCGCACCGGCAGCACATGGACATCCCCCTCGATGCGCCCCGCGAGGTCCGGCCAATTGCTCACGGCTCGTCGCCGCCGTTGAAGAGCGGGAATTGCGACGGCTGGGCCGGCGGCGCGATCCCGAGATGGGCGAAGGCCTGCCCCGTCAGCACGCGGCCACGCGGGGTCCGCGCGATGAAGCCCTGCTGCAGGAGATAAGGCTCGATGATCTCCTCGATGGCGTCGCGCGGCTCCGACAGACCCGCGGCGATCGTCTCGATCCCGACGGGACCGCCGCCATAGTTCACGGCGATCAGCTTGAGATAGCGGTGGTCGAGCGCATCGAGCCCGCGGCCGTCAACTTCGAGCTGCGACAGGGCGCTGTCGGCGAGCTTGGCATCGACCGCGCCAGTGCCTTCCACACTTGCGAAGTCCCGCACGCGGCGAAGCAGCCGGGAGGCCACACGCGGCGTGCCGCGTGCGCGCCGCGCGATCTCATGTGCGCCCTCGCCCGTGAGCGGCAGCCCGAGCAGCCGCGCGCCGCGCCGCACGATCTCCTCTAATTCCGCCACGGTGTAGAACTCGAGCCGGATCGGAATGCCGAAGCGCTCACGAAGCGGCGTGGTGAGAAGGCCGGTGCGCGTCGTCGCCGCGACCAGCGTGAACTTGGCGAGATCGATGCGCACCGAGCGCGCCGCGGGGCCCTCGCCGATGATGAGATCGAGTTGGAAGTCCTCCATCGCGGGATAAAGGATCTCCTCCACGGCGGGGCTCAGCCGGTGGATCTCGTCGATGAAAAGCACGTCGCGCTCTTCGAGATTGGTAAGCAGCGCCGCAAGATCGCCCGCCTTGGCGATGACGGGGCCCGAGGTGGCGCGGAAATTCACGCCGAGCTCGCGTGCCACGATCTGGGCGAGCGTCGTCTTGACGAGGCCCGGGGGCCCTGCGAACAGCACGTGGTCGAGGGCCTCGCGCCGCGCCCGGGCGGCATCAATGAACACTTTGAGATTCGTACAGACCTTGGCCTGGCCGATGAACTCGGCGAGCGTCTGCGGCCGGAGCGCCGCCTCCGGCTGATCGTCGTCCCGCTTCGCCGCCGCCAGCATCCGCTCAGCCATGAGCCAGTTCCTTCAGTCCCAAGCGGATCAGCTCCTCGGCGCGCGCCTCGCGGCCCGCTTTGCCAATCGCCATGCTCACCGCCGCAGCGGCCTCGCCGTGGGCATAGCCGAGATTGGTGAGCGCCGACACCGCATCGCGTGCGGCAAGTCCTTCGGGCAGGACCGCGATCGGCCCGTGGGCCGCACCAGGGACCGCGATGGCGGGCGCAAGCGCCGGCATCTTGTCCTTGAGCT
Organism: uncultured Methyloceanibacter sp.; assembly: GCA_964447575.1. Lineage (GTDB taxonomy): Bacteria > Pseudomonadota > Alphaproteobacteria > Rhizobiales > Methyloligellaceae > Methyloceanibacter. The sequence goes on along the minus strand of CAYUTT010000005.1, from coordinate 8,950 downwards.
CGGCCACGATGCGCGCGGCGACCTTCGGTCCCACGCCGGGCGCGCGGGCGACATGGCCCTTGTCCTGGAGCGCCACGGCGTTGGCGAGATCGGTGGCGGACAGCGTGCCGAGCACCGCCAGCGCCACCTTGGCACCCACGCCTTGCACCGTCTGGAGCGCCCGGAACCAGGCGCGCTCATGCTCCGTGGCAAAGCCGTAGAGGCGGACTCCATCCTCGCGGAAATGCGTGTCGATGGCGAGCGTCACCGTCTCGCCGGCCGCTGGCAGCACGGCGAGCTGGCGCGCGCCGAGCGTCACCTCGTAGCCGACCCCACCGACATCGATGATCGCCGTCGAGAGCGACACCGTGTCGACGCGGCCTGTAAGCTTGCCGATCATGATGCAGCCCCCACGGCGACCGCGACTCGCGCTTCCAGCGTCGTCCAGGCGCGGACATGGGCGTGCGTGATGGCGATGGCGAGCGCGTCCGCCGCATCCGCGCTGTCCGGCGCGGCACGCGGCAACAGGCACTTCACCATGGCGCGAACCTGCGCCTTGTCGCCGTGGCCCGCGCCGACCACGGTCTTCTTCACCGCGTTCGGTGCGTATTCGGCGATGGCGAGACCATGCAGCGCCGGCACCAGCATGGCGATGCCGCGCGCCTGGCCGAGCTTCAAGGTGGCCGCCGCGTCGCGATTGACGAAAGTCTGCTCGATGGCCGCCTCGACGGGCGCAAGCGCGGCCAGCACTTCGGAGAGCCCGTCGAACAACTGCCGCAGCCGCTCCCCGAGACCGCCGCCGGAGTCCGAGGTTACCGAGCCGCAGGCCACATAGCCGAGCCTGACGCCGTCGGTGTCGATGACGCCCCAGCCGGTCCGCCGCAAGCCCGGATCGATGCCGATAATGCGAATCGCGCCCCTCATGGGCGAATCGTAGCACAGGGTGCGGCCATCGCAGGATGGCGAAGCGGAAAGCAAACGTCCTCGGGAACGGACTTTGCTAGCCCGGCGTTAGGGGTTTTGGGTGTAGGCTTGCCCTGAGTTCCGAGGGGAGGCCAGGGGACAAGCGCCCGCGGAAGCTCTAGGGGGACAGCCCTCGTGTCCGGTGCAAGCGATACCCTCGACCCTGTCGAGGCCGCTGAGGACGACATCGCAAGGTCGAAGCATCTGATCGCCTCGACCCTCGACGATCTTTCGCGACATCACAGCTGGCTCGAAAGCTACCACCGCGAGGAGCGGCGCCGGGCCCAGAGGCTGAAGCGCCAGGAGACGCTGCGCCGGCTCGAGCATGGGCGCCAGCGCGTGGTCTGGAGGCTATGGCACCTCACGCGCGTCTCGCTCGCCGCATTGGGCGCGGCCGCCGCCCTCGTAGCGCGGAACGCGGCTGCTCTCGCGGCATGGGCCGCGCCGAGGGGTTACGCGCTTTCACGTTTGCTTGCCCGTTGGGCTTCCGCAGCCGCGTCCTGGTCGTGGCGGACGGGCCTTTCCCTTGGGCGTACGGGGTTCGCCGCGGCCACGGCCGCGCTCGCATGGATGGTGCGAACCTCGGAGGCTCTCGGCATCGTCTTTCGGAGACGGCTCTCGGCGGGTTTCGCGGTGCTGAGCGCCAAGGCGGCCATGCTCGCCCAGCCTTTTCTCGACCGCGCCGCGATCGGCCGTGCGCGCGTCGGGCAACGATGGCTGCGCTTTGTCATCATGTCCAGGAAGCGGGCCGCCGCCGGCTGGTCCTGGGTACGGACAGAGGCCCCGGCGCTGGTGCGGTTTCTGCTTAGGTCGGCCGCCATAGCGGGCAGAAGCGCCGGCCACGCGGTGCATGGAATAGCCATCGCAGGTGCGGGCTGGACACGGACGCACGCCGCGCAGCTCTTGCGCACCGCGCGCCGGACCGCGCTGGACCTTCAGTCCCGGGCCGTTAAACGCGCACCGGTGGAGGCGTGTCTCGGCCATCGTGCCCTGATCCTCAGGCCGTGCACTGCTATCGCCTGTGTGGAGGCCCCGCGCGCAGGCCTGCCGGTTGTTTTGCCCCACTGACGGCCGCTCGCCCTACACCCTTGCCGGGAATTTCCGGGAATTCTCGGAATGCGATTCTGCCCTCGGCGCACCCGGATTCGCTTGAAAGCTACCCCGGTTCAAATATCTTACTTCCCGATTATGACGAAGTTTGCTTGATCCTGACCACTCCCAAGCGAGCCGAACTCCAATGCTTATCAAGCGGAATGACAAAGTATATCGTTATGCGGCAAGTGTAGAGGCAAGCCTCGATACTGTTGAACCGCAAAATCTACTTTTACGATCACTTCATGAAGCAGACTTAGATCGCCTCAGACCCCTCCTTGAGCTGGTACCGCTTGTCCCACGCCGGATTCTCCAGCACGCCAGGATGCCAATCGAGCATCTCTATTTCATCGAGGACGGGCTCGTATCGGTGCAGGCGACCACCGGCGAGCAGGAGCCGGTCGAAGTCTGGCTCATTGGACCTGAGGGCGTCGTCGGCAGCTCGGCCCTGCTAGGCGTCACCGCTTCGCCCCTCAGGCATGTGGTGCATATCGGAGGCCAGGCCTATCGGGTCGCCGTGGACGACGTGATCATGCTCGCGGCCACCATGCCGCAGCTCCGGACCGCGATCCTCAACTATCTGCATGCGGCGCTCATGCAAAGCTCGCAGTCGGCCGCATGCGGCCTACGCCATACCTTTCCCCAAAGGTTGGCGCGCTGGCTGCTCACGGTTCAGGACCGCACGGCGCGTGACGAGTTTCCGATCACGCAGGATTTGCTTGCGCGCACGCTCGGTGTCCGCCGGGCGACGGTGTCGGAAACGATCGGATCGCTCGAGGGCAAGGGCGTGCTCGCGCGTTTGCGCGGCCGCATCAGGATACGCAACCGCGCCATGCTCGAACAGATCGCCTGCCGCTGCTATCGCATCCTTCGCCGCGAGCAGGAGCGGCGGCTGCGGCTGCCGACCGACCACAGCTCGCTCTTCGCCCTGCAAGCGATCTGCTGCTTCGTGTGACCTCAAATGGTCAATGAGGTGCCCAGCAAAAGCTGGGCACCTCACACGATGCCTACTCGACCACGCCCTCGCAGTCGTCTGAATCGCGGATCTGATCAAGGGCCTGCTGGGCGGCTTCCATCGACTCGTAGCCACCGGTCTCGAGCATGGCCGTCTGACCGGCGCTCGGCTTTCCTTGAGCGAAGGAGCAATTGCCGACCGTATCGACGGTCACGAACCACTTGGATTCGGTGGCGGCCCAGGCCGGGCTCGCCAAGCCAAGCACCAATAGTCCAGCAACGCAGTATCGTTTCATGAGCTTTTCCTCCTAAGACAAGCCCCCCGCGTTGCACGTCTTTTTGCGTCCAATGAGGTGCCCAGCAGAGCTGGGCACCTCACGCGACGTCTACTCGACCACTCCCTCGCAGTCGTCGCGGATTTCTTCCAGCGCGCTGCCGGCAGCGTCCGCGGAGTCGTAGCCGTCCTTGTTCTGAATTCGCTCAAGCCCCGCGCTGGTTCCACCTTGGACCACGGAGCAGTTTCCGACCGTGTCTTTGACCACGAAGTATTTCTCGGCGGCCATAGCCGGCACGGCCAGGGCGACCACGAAAAGGCCAGCGAGCACAGTTCTGGTCATTCGGTTTCCTCCTTTGCTGGTTGTGTTCTGCTTGAATATGGTCTCCCGAGTGAGGCTGAGGGACCAGCCTCAACGGCGAACTTGGTACGGTACCTGACGCAGTTTCGGCTTCGCGAGCCGACGATTGCCGATCGCAAGCGCAACCATGGTGGAAGGGACTGCGTTTCAGGTTCACTGGCGCGCTAACGGGGCGGCAGTGCCGCACGCCTGCGCCGATAAACCATCACCGCGATGAGGACGCCGGCGACGACGCCGAGCAAGGCAAGGCCGATCGCGCTCAGCACCAGCGACACGATGCGCCAGGCGGTTCCCTGCCCGACGGCGAGCACGGCTTGCGGCTGCTCCCGGCCTTCAGGATAGGAGGCGGCGAGACGGTACTCTCCAGCTTTGGTCACATCGAAAGCGAACACCGACTGCCCGGCACGGCCGCCGAGCTCATAGGTCGACGAGACCCCTGGCCGTCCGAGCGCCAGCGGTTGCAAGCCATCCGTGGGCACGACTTGGACGAGGAGTCCGCTGATATCGGTGCCCGAATAGATGCGCCCGTCGACGGCACTCTGATATTCATGGAAGATCGTGTAATGGCCGGGCTGGAGCGTGAGCACCGCCCCGCCCGGCACTACGATCTGAGTGAGGCCGCCGGTAACATCCTTGAGCTTCGTGTAGCCCACGAACATCGCGCCGGCGAAGCCGGAAAGAACGGCAAGCACGGCCACGGCGTACCAGATGCGCCCCGGCGCCGGACGCATCACCGTCGGCACGCGCGATGGATCGCTCATATCCCCCTCCCCGGAACGGGCCCGGCAAGCTGGCGGCGTTGCCGTCGATCATCCGTGTATCATGACCGATGCTTGGACCGGTAGCGCCGGCGGAGGCCCTAACGGGGTTCAGCTCGAATGAGGTCCGCGCATCTCCTTGATCGCGGCCTGGATGCGGCGCCAATCCTGCGCCTGGCCCTTGTCGCCCGCCTTCTCGCATTCGCTGGCTTTCTGCGCTGCCTCGGCCTCCGCCTTGGCGCCATGCGTGCCCACGAAGCGCCGGGCGTAATCGTGGATTTCGTTCATGTCCATGGGAACGTCCTCCTCGTCGATACCTCGAAGAAAGGCTCTCCCCTGAAGGTCGGCCTCTCCATGAGGCAGATCAAGGGAGGAAATCAAGGCATGCCAGCCTCTCCCATGGATGCGGCAGGATTGAGAATGCCGGCGGCCCGCCTGCCGCCGGCAGCTCACGCGTCAGTCACCGTCGTATCCTACGAGGATCTCGGCGGTTGCGGGGTGTACATAGACCTCCATCTTCGTGCCGCCCTTGCTCATCTCCACCTCGTAGGCGCCGTCATCCACCTCGATTTCGTGGACCCGGTATCCCTGAGCGGTAAGCTTGTCGATAATCTCGGTTGGCGAGAGCCACTGATCACGCGGAACGTTCAGGCGCTTGCCTTCGATCCAGTCGTCGAGCGCAAGAGCCGGCGCTGCCGCCAGCATCGACAAGCCAAGCACGGCGGGGATCAGATACTTCTTCATGATGCTGTCTCCTCATTCTTTGCGGGGCGTTTTTGCCGATCCCACCCTTGCAAAGGCCCCCTGACACAGGCCTGATCCCACCCGTCAGCGAAATGTCAGCCAAGGCGGCGCAGATTCGAACCATGTTCAGGAGACCGTCGAAAACCCGCGTCTGGCTTGCGGCGACCACGCTTGTTCTTGCCGGCGCCGCCAGCGCCCGTGGCGACGACATCGACTACCGCGAGGCGCACCGGCTCGTGCAGGAAGGCCGCATCTTGCCGCTCGCCGAGATTCTCGAGCGCGTGCGGGGAAAGGTCCCCGGCGAGGTGATCGAGGTCGAGCTCGAGCTGGACGACGGGGTCTATGAATACGAGCTCAAGATCATTTCGCCTGACGGCAAGGTGCTTGAGGTCGAGGTCGACGCCGCCAGCGGAAAGATTCTGGACATCGAGGACGACGACTGATGCGCGTGTTGATCGTGGAGGACGAGCCGCGCATCTGCGCCGACGTCGAGAGCGCTCTTTCGGCCGCCGGGTACAGCTGCGACATCTCCACGGACGGCGAAGATGCCTGGTTCCGCGGGGACACGGAGCCTTACGACCTCATCGTGCTCGATCTCGGCCTGCCGAAGATGGACGGCCTCGCTGTGCTGAAGCGCTGGCGCGCTCAAGGGCGCCCAACGCCCGTGCTCATCCTAACCGCGCGTGGCGCGTGGCCCGAGCGCGTCGAAGGAATCGATGCTGGCGCTGACGACTATCTCACCAAGCCCTTCCGCATGGAGGAGCTGGTGGCGCGCGTTCGTGCCCTGATCCGCCGCTCGGCCGGTCACGGCACGCCGATCATCGAAGCCGGCAGCGTGCGGCTCGACACCAAGCAAATGGAGCTCACGCTCGACGGCACGCCATTGCACGTCTCACCGCTCGAGTATCGCCTACTTGCTTACCTGATGCATCACAAGGGCCGGGTGGTACCCGCGGCGGAGATCCTTGAGCATCTCTACGGCGACGACGATGCGCGCGACACCAATGCGCTGGAAGCGCTCATCATGCGCCTCCGCAAGAAGCTCGGCGCGCATGTCATCGAGACGCGGCGCGGCTTCGGTTACGTCATCGCTGCTGGGAACGGCCCGTGAACCTCAACTCCTTGCGACTCCGGCTCCTGCTTGGCGCCGCCGCGTTCGTCCTCACCGCGTTGGCACTGGCGGCGATCGGCTTGACCTTCCTGTTCCGTACCCACGTCGAACGTTGGGTGGACGGCGAGATCGAGACATATCTCGATCAGGTCATCGCCGGCATCGACATTGGCCCGGAGGGGGGCCTTGCAGTGACCAAACCTCCGCCCGAACCTCGTTTTGGGCGGCCGTTCTCGGGCCGATACTGGGAGGTCGTAGTCGAGCCGGACGGTCCCATTCTTCGCTCGCGCTCGCTCTGGGACTACGAGATTCCCCTGCCCGCCGAAGACACCGTCGGCGACGGCATCCATCGCCATCGCGTTGCCGGCCCCGACGGAACCCAGCTCTACCTCTTACAACGGCGCATCTCCTTGCCGAACCGGCTCGGCGGCAACACGGCGCGTGTGGCCGCCGCAGTCGACACCGCCGAGGTCGCCGCGGCCGTCCGCCGCTTCGCCGCGGTTCTCGTGCCCTTCCTGCTCGTCCTGGGCGCACTCCTTGTCCTCGCCGCCTGGATCCAGGTGCGCGTGGGACTGAAGCCGCTTTCCGCCCTGCAACGAAAGCTCGGTGAAATCGGTACTGGCGGACGCAAGCGGCTCGGCGCGGGCTTTCCACAGGAAGTACAGCCGCTCGCGAGCCAAGTGGACGCGCTGCTCGACGACCGCGAGCGGCAGGTGGAACGCGCCCGCGCCCGTGCGTCCGATCTTGCACATGGCCTCAGGACTCCGCTTCAAGTCCTACTGAGCGATGCCGGGCAGCTCAAAGACAAGGGCGAGACGGAGGTCGCTGCCGAGATCGAGGACATCGTCACAGCGCTGCAGCGACACACCGAGCGGCACCTCTCACGGGCGCGCATGGCTGGCTTTAGTGCCGACGCATCTGCCGATATCGGCGAGATCGCCGAGCAGGTGACCCGCGTCATGAGACGGACGCCGCAAGGCCAACGGCTCGCTTGGCGAACCGATTTTCCGGCGGGCGTGATCGCGCGGATCGATCCGCAAGACCTGGCCGAAGCGATCGGCAATCTCACCGAGAACGCGGTGCGTCACGCGCGCGCCCGCATCGCCATCGATATTGGTCGCGAGGGTGACGTCGCGCGCTTCGCGATCACAGACGACGGCCCGGGAATCCCCGCCGAGCGGCAGAAGGAGGTGCTCGATCGCGGCACCCGTCTCGATTTGGCGGGCTCGGGTGCGGGTTTGGGGCTCGCGATCGTCAAGGATATCGCCGAGGCCTGGGACGCGAACCTGTCCTTCGAAACGGCCGTGCAGGGCTTCTCCGTGACGCTGTCGCTCCCGGCGGTGCCCCGCGGCGGCACGGTGGTACCGCTTGCCAGAGGCTAGCGCCTAGCGGGACGGCTGTCGTCCTTCGCCGCCGGCAGTTCCACGATCTGCCTGAGACCCCCGCCGTCCCTATTGGCGATGTTGATGCTCCCGCCCGCGCGGCTCACGATCTCATAGGCGATGGTGAGTCCCAGCCCCGCGCCCGGAATGTCCTGCCGGCGCGCCGGGTCGGCCCGGAAGAAGGGCTCGAACACCTGGTGGATCATCTCAGACGGAATACCTGGCCCGTCGTCCTCGATGACGATACGCGCCGCGGCCTCGTGATTGCCCACGCTAATGCGCGCCTTTACGCCATGGGTCGCCGCGTTGATGATCAGATTGCGTAGCGCGCGATTGAGCTTGAAGCGGCTCGCGCGCACCGTGACAGGGCGCAAGGTCACGCAGGTGACGTCGAGACCCTGGTCCTTGAGCTCCGCCGCGATATCGCCGACCAATTGATCGAGCCGCACGGTCTCCGGCGTGACGTTCCCCGTTTCCTCGCGCACCAGCAGGATGGCGCTGTCGGCGATGCGTTCGAGCTCGTCGACATCGCTCAACCACTTCTCGCGCTCCTCCTCGTCCTCGACGAACTCGGCCCTGAGCCGCATGCGCGTGATCGGCGTGCGCATGTCGTGACCGGCCGCCGCCACGAGCCGCATCCGGCTTTCCATGGCGCGCTTGAGGCGGGTTGAAAGCGAGTTGAGTGCCTTGGCGGTCGCGCGCACTTCGGCGGGTCCCCGCTCCGGCAGTTCGGGCATGAGCCCGTCGGGGCCGACGGACGCAACCGCATTCTCCAGGAAAACGAGCGGCCTCACCATGCGATTGGCCACGAACACCGCGATAACGGTGGCGCCGAGCGCGATCGCCGTCAGCCAGCGGGTCAGCGTCTTCCAAGGCGGCCCGGGCGGCGGCATGCCGGAAGTCGGCATCCACAACCACCGGCCCTCGATAGGCACCGAGACGATCAGCGGCGCTTGGTGCCCGTCGCGGGTGATGGTCACGGGAAGGTCGAGGCCGCGGGCCGCCAGGATCTCGCGCAATCCAGCCGTCGCGTGCTCGTAGAGTTGCCCGGACGCAGGCTCCTTCGCCAGGGCAACAGTGCCAGGGCCGTCGTTGACAAGTCCCAGCACCATTTCCACTTGCCGCGCCGTCCCTTCGAGCGCGCGCTCCGAGCGCGGCGGCGGACCCAGTAGATAGAACAGCACGACCGTCAACAGGCCGACGACCGATACGATGGCGACGACCAGCAGCACGACGATCTTGACGCGGAGTGTATTCATGCCTGGCCTTCCTCCACATCGACCTTCACGGCAAGCTGATAGCCGCCGTTGCGGACCGTCTTGAACAGTTGAG
>CAYUTT010000004.1:17921-21195 GCA_964447575.1 uncultured Methyloceanibacter sp. | reverse complement strand
GTCGTGGTGGACGATCATGACATGGGCATCACCCATGTCATTCGCGGCGACGATCATCTCACCAACGCCGCGCGGCAGATGCAGATCTTCAAGGCATTGGGTTGGGAGACGCCCATCTATGCTCATGTGCCGCTGATCCATGGACCGGACGGCGCGAAGCTCTCCAAGCGACATGGCGCGCTCGGGGTCGAGGCCTATCGTGAGATGGGGTATCTGCCTGCGGCGCTGCGCAACTATCTCGTACGGCTGGGCTGGAGCCATGGCGATGCCGAGATCATCTCGACCGACGAGATGATCTCGTGGTTCGATCTCGATGCCATCGGGCGCTCGGCCGCGCGGTTCGACTTCGCGAAGCTGGAGAACCTGAACGGACACTACCTTCGGGCCATGCCGGACGCGGAGATCGTGCAGCAGCTTAAAACGCTGGTCCCATTTCTTCCGGATGGCGGCGCGATGGAGACGCGTATCGGGACGGAGGGGTGGCGAAAGCTAGAGCGCGCCATGCCTGGACTAAAGGAGCGCGCCAAGACCCTGGTCGAGCTGCTGGACAATGCAGGCTACCTTTTTGCCCAGCGCCCGCTTACCCTCGACGAACAGGCCGCGAAGCACCTCGATATAGCGGGCCGGGAGACGCTTTCAGCTCTCTTGCCGCTCCTTCAGGACGTGGCCCCTTGGACGCCGGACGCGCTCGAGGAATGCGTGCGGGGCTTTGCCGAGGGGACGGGCCGAAAGCTGGGCAAGGTGGCCCAACCGCTTCGGGCGGCGCTTACGGGCCGGACGACGTCTCCGGGCATTTTCGATGTGCTTGAGGTCCTCGGGCGGGAAGAAGCCCTGGCGCGTATTGCCGATCAAGCGGGTTGAGTACGTCACATGCTTAACATTTGAGCATGCATCTGTGTTGCACTGCAGTAGATTCAACGCGATTATGCGGCAACGCAACAATTTCGAGGATCCGGGCTCCGCCGCGGACTGCCGTGGCATAGGCGCGTTCGGTCCCGTTACCCCCGAATGGGTCAGGAGGTTTTGAGATGAGTGTCGCAGAGGAATTTCGGGCCGACGCGGACGAGGCCTCCATCGTGCTTCGGGGTGCGCGGCATGACCTGCCCGTGCGCCGCGGTACGATCGGTCCCGACGTGATCGACATCACGTCGCTCTACCAGGATACCGGATGTTTCACCTACGATCCGGGGTTTACCTCGACCGCGAGCTGCGAGTCGAAGATCACGTATATCGACGGCGACAAGGGCATCTTGCTCTATCGCGGCTATCCGATCGATCAGCTCGCGGAGCACTGCGCCTTCCTGGAGACGGCCTACCTCCTACTCTACGGTGAGCTGCCGACCGCTGAACAGTACGAGAAGTTCAAGCAGCGCATTACCCGCCATACCATGGTGCATGAGCAGATGAACCGGTTCTACACCGGCTTCCGTCGCGACGCGCATCCCATGGCGGTTATGGTGGGCGTGGTCGGTGCGCTTTCGGCCTTCTATCACGACTCCATCGATATCAGGGATCCGAAGCAGCGCGAGATGGCGAGCGTGCGCATGATCGCCAAGATGCCGACGATCGCCGCAATGGCTTACAAGTACTCGGTGGGACAGCCGTTCGTCTACCCGAAGAACGATCTCGACTACTCGGCGAACTTCCTCCGGATGTGCTTCGCCGTGCCGTGCGAGGATTACGTGGTCAATCCCGTGCTTGCCCGCGCCATGAGACGCATCTTCATTCTCCACGCCGATCACGAGCAGAACGCCTCGACGTCGACGGTGAGGCTTGCTGGCTCGTCCGGTGCGAACCCGTTTGCATGCATTTCCGCCGGCATCGCCTGTCTTTGGGGGCCGGCACATGGCGGCGCCAACGAAGCGGCGCTGACGATGCTTCAGGAGATCGGCACCGTCGACCGCATTCCCGAATACCTTCAGCGGGCCAAGGACAAGAACGATTCCTTCCGGCTCATGGGCTTCGGCCACCGCGTCTACAAAAACTACGATCCGCGGGCGAAGATCATGCAGAAGACCTGCCATGAGGTGCTTGAGGCAGTCGGCCACAAAAACGATCCGATCCTCAAGGTCGCACTCGAGCTCGAGCGGATCGCCCTTTCCGACGACTACTTCATCCAGAAAAAGCTCTACCCGAATATCGATTTCTATTCTGGCATCACGCTGAAAGCACTGGGCTTTCCCACCGACATGTTCACGGTGCTGTTCGCCATCGCCAGAACTGTGGGCTGGATCGCGCAGTGGATGGAGATGGTCGATGATCCGTCGCAGCGTATCGGCCGGCCGCGTCAGCTTTATACGGGAGCGACCGAACGGGCCTATATCCCAATGGAGGCTCGCTGAGAGTCGCGGAAGCGGTTTAGTCGGCCGTCTCGTCCCAGCGCTCACCGACAAGGAACAGCATGCCGGCATTGGCGGCGGTGACGGTCTCCGTTCGCTCGGCCATGAGGACCTTGCCGGCCGCCACCGCGACGCCGGAAAGCCCTGCCCCCGCCGCTTTTCGGATTGTCTCCGGGCCAATGGTCGGCATGTCGATGCGTTCCTCCTGTCCGGGCTTTGGGGCTTTGACCAGCACACCAGCGCGTCCACGGGCACGGCCGGACTTGCGAAGCTCGGCACAGCGGTCGAGCATGGCATCGGTGCCTTCGGCCGCTTCTACGGCTAGCACCCGGCCCCTGGCGATGACGGCGGCCTGCCCGATATCGAGGCGTCCAAGGGTGCGTAGAACTTTGAGCCCGGTTGCGATGTCGGTCTTGTCCTCGGCAGACGGCCCTTTGACAGTGAGCTTTCCTTCACCAGCCAGAAGCTCCGGCATTACGTCGCCTGCGCCGTGGACCCGGTAGCCTCGGTCCTCGAAGAAGCGCACGACCCGCGACAGCACATGATCGTCGCCGCCTTTGGCAAGACTGAGCAGGAAGGGCAACATCTTGAGCGCGCCGAGGTCCAAGCGGACGTTGTCGAAGTCGGGCCGGTTTACGCCTCCAATGATCACGAGATCGGTGCAGCTATTGTTCTCAAGCGCCGAGAGGAGCTTGCCGACCTCGCCCCACTTGATCCATGTGTGGGGAAAGCGCTCGATCTCCTCTGAGGCCTCGCCGCTGATTCCCACGATGTGCAGCGGGATGTTGCGGGCTGCGGCGCCCTGGGCGAGGACACATGGCAGTAGGCCCTGTCCAGCGATGATGCCAAGAGGGCCCACAACCTTCGTCGTATCGAGCTCCGTCGCCATTGCGCTATCAGCGTGCGGGGACTGCGACATTGTTCGGCACGCAGAA
>CAYUTT010000004.1:0-17821 GCA_964447575.1 uncultured Methyloceanibacter sp. | reverse complement strand
AAGGGAAACACCTTGCATCCTGCTCCGAGCGTGGTCCGGCCTGCGATCACCGCATGCGAGTGGACCATAACCCCTTCGCCCAGCTCGACGTGGGGGCCGACTATCGAGAATGGGCCAACCTCTACATTCGGCCCAAGTTTTGCGCCTGGGTCGACCAGCGCAGTCGCATGAATATTCGCCATGTCGGCCTAGGTCGTCTCGACGATCACGGCGCTGACTTCCGCCTCGGCAACGAGATGGCCGTCGACGAGGGCTTGGGCCCGGAAGCGCCACACGCGGCCGCGGTTGCGCATCTTCTGCACGTGGTAATAGATGGTGTCGCCCGGGACGACTGGGCGCCGGAAGCGCGCCTTGTCGATCGCCATGAAGTAGACCAGCGGCGGCTCCTTAAACTCGTCGAGAAAGCGCATGCATAGCGCGCCGGCTGTCTGCGCCATGCCTTCAATGAGAAGCACGCCGGGCATCACAGGATTGCCGGGAAAGTGCCCCTGAAAATAGGGCTCGTTGGCCGTTACGTTCTTGATGCCGGTCGCCGAGCGATCCCCATCCATGTCGACGATGCGGTCGACCAGAAGAAAGGGATAACGATGCGGCAGAAGCCTCATGATGTCGGCGGTTTCCGCCGAATCAGGCTTCGCTTTTACCCCGCTCTCGTTCATACGGACCGGCTCCTTCGATGCGGACTCACGGCTCCTCGCCCTTCCCGCCGTTGCCCTGATCAAGCTTCACATCCTTGCGCTCGGCAAGATGCCGAAGCACGGTCAGTTCCCTGAACCACAGCCGCACAGGCTTGGCCGGGGTCCCGCCCCACCGAGCGCCAGGCGGTACATCGCCCCGTACATTACTGCTCCCGGCGATCTGGGCGCCAGCGCCGATCTTGAGGTGGCCGACGACGCCCACCTGCCCGCCGAGAGCAACGAAGTCACCCAGCTCGGAACTGCCTGAAATACCGGTTTGGGACACGATAATGCAATGCCTTCCGATGACTACGTTGTGCCCGATTTGCACAAGATTATCAATTTTCGTGCCTTCGCCCACGATGGTGTCCCGGAGCGCGCCGCGGTCAATCGTAGAGTTGGCGCCGATTTCCACATCGTCCTGGACGACGACCCGACCGATCTGCGGCACTTTGAGATGTCCGGATTTGCCCATGGCAAATCCGAACCCGTCCTGGCCGATAGCCACTCCGGCATGAATGGTAACCCGGTTACCAATCAGCGCGTGGGTGATCGAGACATTGGGTCCCAGGTAGCAGTCGCGGCCGATATGGACCCGATAGCCGATAACGGCGCCCGCAGCGATTGTCGTCCCCTGCCCGATCCTGACCTCAGGCCCGACCACAGCGCCCGACTCCACGACGACCCCGGCTTCCAAGACTGCACTTGGATCAACATGGTTTGAAGCGCCGCCCACCCCGACACCCGCCGTCCTTGACCGCAGGGAACCGGGATAGAACAGCCCAATCGCCTTGGCGAAGCCTCGATAGGGCTCGAGCATCAGAAGGCTCGCCGTGCCCTTTGGCACCTTTCGGGAGAATTTGGGAGCGACAAGGCACGCGCTTGCACCGGTGCTCGCCAGAAGCGGCAGATATTTCGGGTTGTCCACGAACGAGAGGTCGCCTGTTGCGGCGCTGTCCAGCGGGCGGACATCCCTTATCTCCATGGCGGGATCAGCGCCTGCGGCCAAGTCGGAGCCCGTGGCCTCGGCAATCGTACTCAAGGGGAACGGACCGGCCCGCTCAAAAAAACCCGGGTGTTCCATGAAGTTCTCCCCCGGTCTGACACGCGACATTAACAAGGCGCGTAGCCATAAACCGAAGTGGCTTCCTTTAGAAGTTCGTTGAGGCGCCGAACCGGAAAAACTCGGTTTTATCGAAGTCGGCCTTGAGAAGCGCTTCGGCGAAATCGGCGCGCAGCGGACCGAGGGGGGATTGCCAGATGATGCTGAACCCGGTGGACAGGCGGACCTGGCTACTGTCGTAGATGAAGCTTCCCTCGCCGCAACTCTTCCCAAGAGTTTTGCTGGTACAACTGGACGCGGGTCCCGGCAGAGTTACAGCGTCAAACGCCGACTGGCTCGGCTGCCACAGCGACCCGGCATCGACGAATACCGCGCCCTGCATGCCGAGGCTGTCCGGAATAAGCGGGAATGGGAAGCGGACCTCGGCGGTGGTCGCCCAGTAATACTGGCCACCAAGCGAGTCGCGCCGGCAATCGGGAATGCGGCGCCCCGTCGTGGGATCCTCGCACGCATCGCGGGGACCGTAGCCCGCACGCTGGAAGCCGCGGATGGTCTCGCCGCCTTTGAAGAAGAGGTCGGTAAGGCGGAGATCCTTGTCACCCCATCCCTCGATGGCACCGCCTTGGGCGCGGCCGACAAGGGTGATCTTATTGGTGATGGGATAATAGCCGCGGGCGTCTGCCACGGAGCGGATGAAATTCACGTCGCCGCCAAGGCCGGCCACATCTTGCGAGAACGAGGCGAACACGCCGCTCGTCGGCGCCTGAGGCAGATTGCGCGTGTCGTAGGCAACGGTGTAGCCGGTGCTCGAGACCCAGGTCTCGCCCTCGGCCGCTGCCTGTTTCACCGCAAGTGAGGCATTGCTCGTCGCGTCATAAATCTCTTCGCGCTGCAGCCGGTAGCGCAGGCCGAGCTGTGTGTTGTCGGCGATCGGGAATCCCACGCGCAAGTTTCCGCCCGTGTCGCGCTGCCGGAACGATGCGACGTCGCGCAAGTCGACCTCCTTATGGAAGAGGTCGAAGCCTGCCGCCATGTTGCGGTCGAGAAAGTTGGGTTCGGTAAAACTGAAGTCGACCTGCGCGCGCTCCAAGCTTCCCGAGAAGCCGAGGCGGACGTATTGCCCCTTGCCCATGAGATTGCGCTCGGTGATGCTCACGTCACCGATGACGCCTTCCGTCGTGGAGTAGCCGGCACCGAAGGAGAGTTCGCCAGTCGGCTGCTCGACCACGGTGACTACCAGGATGACGCGGTCGGGCGCGTTTCCGGGCTCGGTCTCGACTTCCACGGACTTAAAAAATCCTAGTGATCGCAATCGCTTACGGGCCGCTTCCACAAGCAGGCGATTGTAAGCGTCGCCCTCGGCGAGACGGAACTGCCTCCGGATGACTTTGTCCTCGGTGCGGAAGTTCCCCACGATGTTGATGCGCTCGATGTAGACACGCGGGCCCTCATCGATGACGTAGACGATATTCATGGTGTGGTTGACTTGGTCACGCTCGAAACGCGGGCGGACTTGCCCAAAGGCATAGCCTTGCTCCGAGACCTTGACGGTCAACGCTTCGACCGTCTTCTCGACCCTCTCGGCGTTGTAACGGCGCCCTGGCCTGGTCAGAATCACGCCACGCAGGGCATCGACATTCAACGACGGTAAGGCGCTCTCGATGTCGACATAACCGAACTGGTATCGCTCCCCCTCCTCGATCACGAACGTAATGAAGAAGCCGCGGCCGTCGCGGTCGAGATCCGCCGTTGCAGACACGATGCGGGCGTCGGCATAGCCGTTCTTGAGGTAGAACTGGCGCAACAGCTCGCGGTCGAGATTGAGGCGGTCGGGGTCGTAGATATTCGTGTTCTTGAGGAAGCTCAGGAGGTTCGTCCGCGTGGTGGTGATGACGAAGCGGAGCTGCGAATCGCTAAAGGCATGGTTGCCGATGAAGTTGATGCCGCGGACCTTTGTGGTTGGCCCTTCGGTGATCTCGAAAACGACGTCGATACGGTTGCTGTCGAGATTGATGATCTTCGGGTCGACCTGGGCGGCATAAAGACCTTGCCGCCGGTAAACGCTGAGGATGCGCTGCACGTCCGCCTGCACACGTGCGCGGGTATAGACGGCGCGTGGCTTGAGCTGCACCTCGGCCGCCAGCGTGTCGTCTTCGATTTCCCGATTCCCCTCGAAGGCGACGCGGCTCACGATGGGATTTTCCACCACTATGACGATGATGGTCGAACCCTGGCGGCGAATGCGCACGTCCTGAAACAGACCCGTTGCGAACAATGTCTTCAGAGACTGATTAATCTCGTCAGGGTCGTAGGTGTCGCCGGAAGAGAAAGTCAGGTAGGAGCGGACTGTCTCCGGCTCCACGCGCCGGTTGCCTTCAACGACAATGGATTGGATGACAGCGCCTTGGGCGGAGGCCGATAGCTCGCCAAGGCCGACGCTGAGACCCAGCGAAAGCGGGACGCTACTTAACATCAGGAGGGCTGCGAACAGCCCTCTTTCCAACGTCCACCGCACCATTGCTGGTGTCTACCCCTCAAGCCGACCCCGCAGGCGAAACGCCTGACTCGCAACTGGCCACCCGTTTGTGGCCGATTTTTGGTAGTCTTTTGTTAACGATACGGGGACCTCGCGGTCCCCGATCATCTGGTCTCCCTACAACCTCCGATCAAAGAAACTTCAAGTGAATCAGATCGTTCCAGGTCGCGAAGATCATTAGCATGAGAACCAAGGCGAGGCCAATGCGGAATCCGATTTCTTGTGTGGATTCACTCAAGGGCCGCCCTCTCAGAGCTTCGATCCCGTAGAACATAAGATGACCGCCATCGAGCATCGGTATCGGGAACAGATTTATTAGCCCGATACTGACAGAAATGATCGCAGCGAGGTTGAGAAGCGCAACAAATCCGGCCGAGGCAACCTGTCCGGATACTTGCGCAATACGCAGCGGTCCGCCCAATTGGTCGGCAGCCTCGCGCCCGGCTATTACGTCATAGAGATAGCCCAAGGAGTGGGAGACGACAAAATAGGACTCTTTGATGCCCATGATGACGGCTGTTGCCGGGTCATGGCGCTCCAAGGTCCAGTCGTCGGCGGAGGCGCTGCGTTGAATGCCGAGCAGGCCGACACGTATCGTGTTGCCGAAGCGGTCGGTGATTTCCTTCCGCTCGGGCGTGGCCGTGATGTCGACTTGTGCTCCACCACGGTCGACCACGAAGCGCAGCGGCCGGTCCGGGCTCATGGCGACAATGCGCTGCATGTCCGAGAAGCTGTGGATGGTGGAGCCGTCGATGCTGATTACGCGGTCGCCGGGTTCGAATCCGGCACGCTCCGCGGCGCTACCCGGTGCGATGGCGTCCACTTTGGCCGCGGTTATTCGCTCGCCGAACACGCTGAAGATGACAGCAAAAATCAGGATCGCGAGAATGAAATTAGCAATCGGACCAGCCGCGACGATGGCCGCTCGTTGGGCGAGCGGCTTGCCTTGGAAGCTCCGGTTCCGCACCTCTTCCGGTAGGGCTTCGAAAGCCTTGCGCCCCGATGCGCTCGCGACGTTCTCGTCATCGATGAACTTCACGTAGCCGCCAAGCGGGATCCAAGACACGCGCCAGCGGGTGCCGTGACGGTCGTAGAAGCCGAAGATTTCCGGGCCGAAGCCTATCGAGAACACCTTCACGGCGACCCCGTACCAACGCGCGACCAGGAAATGGCCGAGCTCGTGGACGAACACCACGACGGTCAATACGAACAGGAACGGGATGAGATAGCTGAGGAAGGTGTCGCCGAAGCCGGCAAGCTGATTTATTGTGTCCATTAGCGAAGTTACCTAGAGATTTTGACCCTTCTTAGCCCGCCCCGAAGGCTTATGCAAACCGCGGGAGCCAGGCGCGGGCGCGGCGGCGCGCTTCCTCGTCGATCTCCAGCACATCATCCGCCGTTTGTGGCTCAAGATCGCTCAGGTCGGCGCATGCGGCGAGCGTCAGCTCCACCAGTCCGGCGATGGCGAGGAAGCCAAGACGCTTCTCCAGAAAGGCCGCAACGGCCACCTCGTTGGCCGCATTGAACACCGTGCCAGCGCTTCTGCCTGCGGCCAGCACGTCCTTGGCAAGCCGCAAGGCGGGAAATCGCTCAAAGTCCGGTGCCTCGAAAGTAAGCGCGCCGATCCCCGCGAGATCGAGGCGCTTGGTGGGGAGATGCATGCGCTCCGGCCAAGCGAGGCTGTAAGCGATCGGCGTCCTCATGTCGGGGCAACTCAGTTGTGCGAGCACGGCGCCGTCGCTCATATAGACGAGGCAGTGCACGACGGACTGGGGATGAACCAGGACATCGAGCTTTCCGGGCTCTAGCGCGAAAAGATGATGCGCCTCGATCAGCTCGAGCCCCTTGTTCATCAGCGTCGCCGAATCGATTGTGACCTTGGCCCCCATGGACCAATTGGGGTGCTTGAGCGCTTGCTCCGGCCTGGCATCGGCCATCCGCTCAAGGCTCCAAGTGCGGAAGGGCCCCCCCGAGGCGGTCAGGCACACGCGCTCGATGCGCTCGGGCTTCGTTCCGGTCATGGCCTGGAGCGCCGCCGAGTGCTCCGAATCCACAGGGAGCAACGTCGTGCCACATCGCGCCACCTCGGCCATGAAGATGCTGCCGGCCGATACTAGGCATTCCTTGTTGGCGAGCGCTATGGCAGCACCTTGGCGTACGGCCCGCAGCGTCGGTTTCAGCCCAGCGGCGCCTACGATCGCCGCCATCACCCAGTCGGCGGGGCGACTCGCGGCTTCGAGCAAGGCCTTCGCCCCCGCGGCTGCCTGAATGCCCGTGCCCGCAAGCGCTGACTTGAGATCAGCATAGTTATCGGAATCCGCAACCACCGCGATCTCGGCGCGGTGCAGGACGGCGAGCTCCGCAAGCCGCGTTGCATTCTTGCAGCCTGTCAGCGCGACGACCTCGTAGGCGCCAGGATCGCGCCCCACGAGATCGAGTGTGCTCTCACCGATGGACCCAGTGGCGCCGAGAATTGAGATGCGGCGCGGCCGTGGGACGGCGCGTGGGCTCGGGTCCGGGGATGTCCGTGCGGGGAGCAGAATACGCCTCTACCAGATAAGAAGGCCTGCGCCGGGCGCGGCAGGATCGCGCAAAGCGATGAGAGCCGCCACGACCGAAGCAAGTAGGAGACTGTCGATGCGGTCGAACAGACCGCCATGGCCTGGAATGAGCTGGCTCACGTCCTTTACTCCGAAATGCCGCTTCACCGCGCTCTCCAGCAAGTCCCCCATCTGGCAAGAAAGCGCAAGGGCCACGCTCACCAGCGCCAGGGCCCCAGGGGACGTGCCGCCGATCGCGAGCGCGAAAGCATACCCCACAAGGGCGGGTGTGAGGGTGCCGACGAAAAAGCCGCTCCAGGTCTTCCCAGGCGAGATTCGCGGCGCAAGCTTGGGTCCGCCCAGCGTCTTGCCGCCGATATAGGAGGCCGTGTCCGTGGTTCCCGCCACGGCGAGGAGATATAGCACCGCTGCCAGGCCGAATTCGGGGTCGCTGCGGAGCCAAACCAGGGCCCAGACGGGAAGCGCTACATAGAGGAGCCCTCCCACGGCCCAAGCTGCTTGAGCGCGATCGATGCCATTGAACGCGACGACGGCGGCTGTCGCACCCAGGATCAGAAGGGCCAGGTCGAGCCTGCCAAGGGCGACAAAGGCGGCGGTGCCGATCACGCTGACGGCCTGGATCAGGGCCGTGCCGTCGAAGCCATTGCCGCGGGTGAGGCCGCCCCATTCCCAGCAGAGCAGTCCGCCGGCCACCATCACCAGTGCAAGAAAGGTCCAAGGACTCGCAAGGAGCGCACCAAGCGCGATGGCCGCGAGCACCGCCGCCGAAATCATGCGCTGTAGGAGTTCGTGCGTCGGACGAGGCGCTTGACTCTGTTGACCGCTGCCGGTGGGTGCTCCGGGTGGGGTCACGCGGTGGATCTCGCGGTCCTTCCGCCGAAACGGCGATTGCGCCGCTGATACTCGACGATCGCCGCCTCGAACAGCTCTTTGGTGAAATCGGGCCAGTAAACGTCGACAAACACGAACTCGGCATAGGCCAGCTGCCAGAGGAGGAAGTTGGAAAGCCTGAGCTCGCCGCTCGTGCGGATCAGGAGGTCAGGATCCGGCAAGCCGGCTGTGTCGAGATAGGCAGCGAAGAGATTGGGCGTGATGTCCTCGGGCGCAACGGTGCCCGAGCGGACGTCCTCTGCCAGGCGCTGCGCCGCACGGGCGATCTCGTCCCGGCCGCCATAGTTGAAAGCGATCGTGAGGTTGAGCGCGGTGTTATTCTTGGTGAGATCGACGGCGTCGTCGAGCATCCGCAGGATGTCGTCCTCGAGATTGGTCCGTGCGCCGATCACGCGAATCTTGACACCGTTCTTATGCAGTTCGGCTAGGTCCCGGCGAACGAAGCGGCGAAGAAGGCCGAACAGATCATGGATCTCTTGCTGCGGACGCCTCCAGTTCTCCGAGGAAAAGCTGAACAGCGTGAGATGCGTAATACCCTGCTCCATCGCCGCCTCGACGGTACGTCTGACGCTCTCAACGCCTTGACGGTGGCCTTCGACCCGCGGAAGGCCGCGCTCGGCAGCCCAGCGGCCATTGCCGTCCATGATGACCGCGACATGACGCGCGGCCGGCCGCTCGGCGTCGCCCCACTTATTCTCTATCGCAAGCGTCACGATCGGACTCTCCAAAGCAGGTTAGAGGGAAACGGTACCGGAGGTCCGCTCAGACCTGCATGATCTCGGCTTCCTTGGTGGCAAGGGCCTCGTCGATCTCCTTGATGACCTTATCGGTCAAATCCTGCACCTTCGTTGCCAAGGAATGGTGCTCGTCCTTGCCCATCTCGCCGTCCTTCTCGGCGCGCTTCAGGTGTTCCATACCGTCGCGGCGCACGTTGCGCACGGCGACACGGGCTTGCTCCGCATATTTGTGGGCGACCTTTGCGATCTCCTGCCTGCGCTCCTGGTTGAGCTCCGGGATGGGCAGGCGGAGCACCTGTCCCTCGACCATAGGATTGAGGCCGAGATCCGACTCCCGTATGGCCTTGTCCACGGCGCCGACCTGACTCTTATCCCAGACCTGGACCGTGATCATGCGCGGTTCGGGCACATTCACGGTCGCCACCTGATTGAGAGGCATGGGATTGCCGTAGGCCATCACCATGATCGGATCGAGCAGGCTCGCACTTGCGCGCCCGGTCCGCAAGCCACTGAACTCCTGCTTCAGCACGCTGAGTGCGCCACGCATGCGCCGTTCGATCTCGCTTAGGTCGAAGCTAGACATCTTGCCTTCCCTGCTTGCCCTTGCGCTTAGCGCTCCAATCGAGCCAAAGGCTTGGCACAGCTCGTTGGGCGTTTCGAGCGCTCCTAGGCGCTGTCTTGACCGTCAATCGTGGTCGAGGCGCCCTGCCCTTCCAGCTCAAGAGCCAAACCGCCTTGGCTCTTGATCGAAAACACAATTATCGGAATCCGATTGTCCCGGGCAAGGGCGATCGCGGCCCCGTCCATGATCTTCAGATTCTGCTTTAGAACGTCATCATAGCTCAAACGGTCGTACCGTTTCGCCTTTGGATCCTTGACCGGGTCGGCGCTGTAGACGCCATCCACTTGGGTCGCCTTGTACAGAGCCTGACATTCCATCTCCGCGGCGCGCAGCGCGGCCGCTGTGTCTGTCGTGAAGAAGGGGTTGCCCGTGCCTCCGGCAAAGATCACCACCCGTCCCTTTTTCAGGTGGTCTAGCGCCTTGTCGCGGATATAGGGCTCGCACACCGTGGGCATGGGAATGGCCGAAAGCACGCGGGCCGTGGGCCCTGCCCGTTCGATGGCTGTCTGCAGGGCCAGCGCGTTCATAACCGTGGCCAGCATGCCCATATAGTCCGCGCGGGCGCGGTCCATCCCGCCTTCCGCCGCCATCAGGCCTCGATAGATATTGCCGCCGCCGACCACGAGGCAGATCTCGGCGCCCATGGCCGCGGCTTTGGCGATGTCCTTGGCGATCGGCTCGATAACGCCGAGATCGATGCCATAGCCTTTGGCACCTGCAAGCGCCTCGCCCGAGAGCTTCACGAGAACGCGCCCGAAACGAAGCTTGGGTGTCGCAGGCGGCTTAGCCATCGGCGCTCACTCCGGCGGCGGCATAGCGCCGAGTTCTGACGGCAGGTCCATCGAGGTCACAGCGACCCTAAGAGCCTGCTGCCGCCGCCGCAACCTCGGCGGCGAAATCGCTTTCGCCCTTGTCGATTCCTTCACCGAGCGCAAAGCGGAAGAAACCCGTGATCTTGATAGGCGCACCGGCGTCCTTCGCTGCGGCCTCCATGGCTTTCGCCACGGTGCTGTCCGGATCGTGAACGAAGGGCTGCTGAAGCAGCACGACTTCCTCGTAGAACTTGCGCAAACGCCCTTCGACCATCTTGGCGATGACGTCTGCGGGCTTGCCCGATTCCTTCGCCTGCTCGGTGAGCACCGCCCGCTCACGTTCGACCAGCTGCTGGTCGAGACTGTCGGTGCTGACGGCCTGTGGGTTGGCCGCGGCGATGTGCATGGCGACCTGCTTGCCTAAATTCTTCAGCGTCTCAGGGTCGCCGGTCGATTCGACGGCGACGATGACGCCGATCTTGCCGAGGCCCGGAGATGTCTGGTTGTGCATGTAGGTCGCCACGATGCCTTTGTCCGCAGCGAGATGTGCGGCGCGCCGGAGCGTCATATTTTCCCCGATGGAGCCGACCATTTCCTTCAGCGTGTCGGAGACGCTCACCTTGGTCTTTCCATAGGGCGCCGCGGCAAGCTGTTCTAGATCGCCCTTGGCCTTGAGGGCGGTTGCGGCGATCTCGTTGACCATTTCTTGGAACGTGGGATTGCGCGCAACGAAGTCGGTCTCGGAGTTGACCTCGACCAACGCTGCTTCCTTGTCGTCGCCAGCAAGCCCGATTAGGCCTTCGGCTGCGACACGGCCAACCTTCTTGGCCGCCTTGGCAAGACCCTTGGCCCTCAGCCAGTCGACCGCGGCTTCCATGTCGCCATCGGTCTCGTTGAGTGCGGCCTTGCAGTCCATCATGCCGGCACCCGTATTCTCGCGAAGCTCCTTGACCATGGATGCGGTAATCGTCGCCATACGTTCCTCTTCCTTCACGCCGTCATTGGAGGCGTCTCGCTACGCGTCTTGTGCCGCCTCGGCCTGAGGCTCCTCGGCCTTCTTAGAGGCTTTGCCCTTACCGGGCCTGGCCGGCCTCCTCTTTGCGGGCGCCTCATTCTTCGCGCCCTCGCTGTCTTCAAGGCCGGGTTCGGCCATCGGCTCGGCGGCGGCGCCGAGATCAATACCGTGCGAGCCTTGGGCCCGTTCGATGCCGTCGATGGCCGCGCGGGCGATGAGATCGCAATAGAGCGTGAGGGCGCGACCAGCGTCGTCGTTGCCGGGGATGGGATGGCTGATGCCGTCGGGGTCGCAATTCGAATCGACGATGGCAACAACCGGGAGCCCGAGCTTCCGCGCCTCGGCGATGGCGATGGCCTCCTTGTTGGTGTCAATGACGAACATGAGGTCGGGCGGCGCGCCCATCTCCTTGATGCCGCCGAGTGAGCGCTCGAGCTTCTCCTTCTCGCGGGTCAGCTGCAGCAGCTCCTTCTTGGTGAGGCCGTGATGGTCGCCCTCGAGCAGCTCCTCCAAGGACTTGAGCCGCTTGATGGAGTTCGAGATGGTTCGCCAGTTGGTCAGCGTACCGCCGAGCCAGCGATGATTGATGAAATATTGCGCGCAGGACCGGGCCGCATCGGCGATCGGCTCCGCGGCCTGGCGCTTGGTGCCGACGAAGAGGACGCGGCCGCCTTTGGCCACGACGTCCGATACCGTAACGAGTGCTTGATGAAGTAGCGGTACGGTCTGGGTCAGATCGATGATGTGGATGTTGTTGCGCGACCCGTAGATATAGGGCGCCATCTTCGGGTTCCAGCGATGGGTCTGGTGACCGAAATGCACGCCAGCCTCGAGGAGCTGGCGCATAGTGATATCGGGCAGTGCCATGGGACTGCTTTAACTCCTTTTTCCGGTTCAGCCGCCGCGGAGCAAAGAGACCGGCCGGAGCCGGTCACCGGAGCGCGCGCGCACCTCTAAGGTGTGCGACGCCATCTCCGCGTGTGAGATGGAGCGCGTTATAGGAGGTCGGGTGGCTCCTTGGCAAGGGCCGAAAACGCCGGATTCGCGGGTTGACGGGCCCTAGAGCGCGCTGATGGATGCGACCCCGTCCAGCAGCTTCAGCTCGCTGCGCTGGCGCGGCGTGGTGTCGATCCCTTGGGGTAGCTCGAACTCGACCTCCTTGGCGAGCTCCTCGAGGCGAAGCACGAGCCGGAACTGACCTTCCCCACCCTTGGCGCCGACCTGGCGGGCGAGTGGCGCCAGCGCCCGCGTATCCTCCACGTAAACCTTCATGCCAGCGGAACGGGCCTCCGCGGCGCCGTCCAGTGACGACAGGCGTTGCACTCGGACCCGCACCGTCTCGCCGTCGGCCTCCGCCTCCACGTCGAGAAGGACAGCGGTGCCAGGCTCCAGCAGAGACCGCGCGGCGAGAAGCGCTTCCGAGAATATCACCGCCTCGAACTGGCCTGTCGGGTCGGAGAAGGCCACAAAGGCATAGGGATTGCCGCTCTTGCCTTTTCGCTCGCGAGAGGACAGCACCGTGCCGGCGAGCGTGCCCACGACCCGGCGGAGCCGCGCCTTGGCGGCAAAGTCGGCCCAAGTTTCCGCGCCCAGACTCTCCAAAACCTCCCGGTAGTCGTCGAGAGGATGGCCCGTGAGGAAAAAGCCGACCGCCTCGAACTCCTTCGAGAGTCTGTCGGTGGGAAGCCATGGCTTGGCCGCGCGAAGCTCGATGAGGGGCGGCGCGTGACGGGCGTTTGCGAAGAGATCCTCCTGCCCTTCGGCACTCGTCTCGAGCGAACGGTTGGCGGCGGCTATGATTAGATCGATGTTGGCGTGAGCGGTCGCGCGGTCGACGCCAAGATCGTCGAGCGCGCCCGCCGCGGCGAGGGTCTCAAGCGCCCGCTTGTTGAGCACGCGCGGGTTGATCCGCCGGGCAAAGTCGGACGCGTCTTTGAACAGCCCCTTTTCGGCGCGCTCGGCGCAGATATGCTCGACTGCCTGGCGGCCGACATTCTTGAGCGCGGCAAGCGAGTAGCGAATGGCGCCTGCGTTCGGAACGAAGTCTACCTCAGAGCGGTTGATGGATGGCGGTTCCAGGCGGATGCCGAGGCGTCGCGCTTCCTGGGCGAAGCTGTTGAGCTTATCGGCGTTCCCCATGTCGAGGGTCATGGAGGCCGCGACGAACTCGGTCGGGTAGTTCGCCTTGAGATAAGCGGTCTGATAGGCAATGAGGGCGTAGGCTGCGGCGTGGGACTTGTTGAAGCCATAGCCTGCGAACTTCGCTACGAGTTCGAAGATATACTGGGCGCGGCTTGGCGCCACTCCGTTCCCCACAGCGCCATCGATGAAGCGCTTTCGCAGCGCATCCATCTCCGACTTGATCTTCTTGCCCATGGCCTTGCGGAGATGGTCGGCTTGCGCGAGCGAGAACTTCGACAGGACCTGGGCGATCTGCATGACCTGCTCTTGATAGATCATGACGCCATACGTCTCGGCCAGGATCGGCTCGATCATGGGATGGAGGCTTTCGATCTCCTCGCGCCCATGCTTGCGGTTCACATAGGTATCGATGTTGTCCATCGGTCCAGGGCGATACAGCGCCACGATGGCGATAATGTCCTCGAAGCGGTCCGGCTTCAGCTTGCGAAGCGCATCGCGCATGCCTTGGCCTTCGAGCTGGAACACGCCCACCGTGTCGCCCCGCTGCATGAGTGCATAGGTGGCGGGATCGTCGAGCGGGATTTTCGCGGGGTCGATATCGGGGCCGTTGCGCGCGATGAGCTTCCGGGCGGTGTCAATGACCGTAAGCGTCTTTAGACCGAGGAAGTCGAACTTCACGAGGCCGGCAGCTTCCGCCCATTTCATGTTGAATTGGGTGGCGGGAAGCTGTGCCCGCGCGTCACGATAGAGCGGTACGAGGTCGACCAAAGGACGGTCGGCGATAACCACGCCCGCGGCATGGGTCGAGGCATGGCGGTAGAGCCCTTCGAGGCGCTGGCCGATGTCGAGAAGCTTGGCGACGATGGGCTCCCTGTCCCGCTCTTCCTGAAGACGTGGCTCGCCGGCGATGGCCTGGGCCAAGGTGACCGGGTTCGCCGGGTTCATGGGAACGAGCTTGCAGAGCCGGTCGACTTGGCCGTAGGGCATTTGCAGCACGCGGCCGACATCGCGCAGCACGGCGCGCGCCTGCAGCTTGCCGAAGGTGATGATGTGCGCCACGCGGTCGGCACCATAGCGGTCGCGCACATAGGCGATCACCTCGTCCCGGCGGTCTTGGCAGAAGTCGATATCGAAGTCGGGCATCGACACGCGCTCGGGATTGAGGAAGCGCTCGAAGAGAAGCCCGAAGCGCATGGGATCGAGGTCGGTGATGGTGAGCGCGTAGGCCACGAGCGAGCCTGCGCCCGAGCCGCGGCCGGGCCCGACGGGGATCCCTTGCGCCTTGGTCCACTTGATGAAGTCCGACACGATCAGGAAGTAGCCCTGATAGTTCATGCCGGTGATGACATCGAGTTCGTAGGCAAGACGCTGTTCGTAGGACGCTACGTCGTGACCCGGCGCGGGATCATGCTCGGCCAGACGCTCCTTGAGTCCCGCCTCGGCCTGATGTCTGAGCTCGGCGGCTTCGGTCTCGGCGAGCGCGGTCGTCGCCTCCTCGCCGGAAAGGAAGGCCGGGAGGATGGGATCGCGCGACACGGGGCGATAGGCGCAGCGCCGGGCGATCTCCACGGTGTTCCCGAGCGCCTCCGGCAAATCGGCGAACGACGCCCGCATCTCGTCGGCGGTCTTGAAGTAGTGGTCCGGACTGAGGCGTCGCCGGTCGTCCACGGCCACGTAGCTTCCCTGGGCGATGCAGATCAGCGCGTCATGCGCCTCGAAATCCTCCCGTGTGGGGAAGAAGGGCTCATTGGTGGCGACCAGCGGAAGGTCGCAGTCATAGGCGAGCGTGACCAGTTGCGCCTCCACAGCCCTCTCGTGGGGCAACCCGTGGCGCTGAAGCTCCACATACAGCCGGTCGCCGAAAAGTGCGTGGAGTGCCTCAAGACGGCTCCGCGCTAGCTCCAGGTTGCCTTCGGCGAGCGGCCGGTCGATGACGCCTTCCGGACCGCCGGTGAGCGCGATCAGGCCTGTCGCGTGCTCCGAAACCTCGTCGAGGGTGACCAGGGCCTCACCAGTGTCGGCGGCGGCAAAATAGGCCCGCGTGGATAGGCGCATCAAATTGGCGTAGCCGGTTTCGCCCTTGGCCAGCAGCGCGATGCGACCGTCGGATCTCGGCCCGCGCAGGTCAGCGCCGGGTGCCGGCACCTGCTGGACGGCACAGGCAAGGGCGAGTGTACAGCCAATGATAGGCTGGATGCCCGCGCCGGCCATGGCCTCTGAAAATTCCAGCGCGCCGAAGAGGTTGTTGGAATCGGTCAACGCGAGCGCCGGCGCTCCGTCCGCCGCCGCGAGCTGTACGAGTCGCGGGATGGTGAGCGCGCCTTCGAGCAGCGAGTAGGCCGAATGTGCTCGGAGATGCACGAAGGGTTGGGGGCGGTCCGTCACGCGATGGGGCTCCGGTCAAAGACGACTCTCGTCCCTACCCTCCCGGATGCGGACGATTCGTTCGAGACCTATCTCCGCTTTTCAACGCTACACACGCTACGTTCCCTGATGGACGCGTGTTCCTGTTCTGTTCTTAGCGGAGAGGCCCGAGAGATGCAAGTAAGGCTAGCGGGTCTCGACCACGACCACCTCTTCCTCCACGAGATGGCCGTCCGTGAGGCGTAAGGTCCGGTCCATACGGGCGGCAAGGTCGAGGTTGTGGGTCGCCACGACCGCCGCCACGCCCTCCTCGCTGACAAGTCGGAGAAGTTCCTCGAAGACGCGCTCGGCGGTGTGTGGGTCGAGATTGCCGGTCGGCTCGTCCGCGAGGAGTATCTTGGGCTGATTGGCCACTGCCCGGGCGATGGCGACACGCTGCAGCTCGCCACCGGAGAGCTCTGTAGGGCGGTGGTCCCAACGGTCTTTGAGCCCGAGCAGCGTCAGAAGCGACTTGGCGCGCGCTGTCGCCTCATCCTTCGTCCGCCCGAGGATCAACTGCGGAAGCATGACATTCTCAAGCGCCGAGAACTCGGGCAGGAGATGATGAAATTGATAGACGAAACCCACCTCCAAGCGGCGCATCCGGGTCCGTTCGCTATCGGTGAGATCGCGGCATTCGACGCCGTTGATCATGACACCGCCCGCGTCAGGCCGCTCGAGCAGGCCGGCAATGTGGAGGAGCGTCGATTTGCCGGCGCCGGACGGTCCGAGCAGCGCCACGGTCTCCCCCGGATAAAAGGAGGCTGAGGCCTGCTTCAGCACGTGGATGCGGCGGTCGCCTTGCGTGAAACTGCGGTCGAGGCGCTGCAAGCTCAACGCAGGGGCTCGTTCTGGATTGTCCACCGGTCCCCCTACTCGTAGCGCAATGCTTCGACGGGATCGAGGCGAGAAGCCCGCCAGGACGGATAGACTGTCGCCAGCACCGATAAGACGAGCGCCATGATGACCACGGAGAGTGTTTCGCCTGTGTCCATGTCGGCGGGTAGCTGCGACAAGTAGTATAGCTCAGCCGGGAACAGCTCTGTGTCGGTAAGCCAGCCGATGAACCAGCGGATGCGATCAATATTCAGGCAAACGACCACGCCGAGCGCGAAACCGGCAATCGTCCCCACGATGCCAATGCTTGCTCCGGTGATAAAGAAAATGCGCATGACGGCACCCCGTGTCGTGCCCATGGTCCGGAGAATGGCGATGTCGCGGCCCTTGTCTTTCACCAGCATGATGAGCCCGGAGATAATATTCAGGGCCGCCACCAGGACGATCAATGCGAGAATGAGAAACATGACGTTGCGCTCGACCTGGAGTGCGGTGAAGAACGTCGCATTCCGCTGACGCCAGTCGGTGACGAAGATGGTGGGACCGCCTGCGGTAATGATCTTGGGCGCCAGGGTGGCGACCTCGTCGGGCGAATCGAGCACAACCTCGAGCACGGATACGGAATCTGGTTGGCTGAAATAGCGCTGCGCCTCGTGCAACGGCATGAACAGAATACTGGCGTCGTACTCGGACATGCCGATTTCGAAGATGGCTACGACCGGGTAGCGCTTAACCCGCGGGGCCGTTCCGAGCGCAGTAGAAGGGCCGCGGGGGGTGAGGATCGAAACCTCGTCGCCAACTTTCACGTTAAGATCGTTGGCCATTCGGCTGCCCAGCGCAAGACCGGGCTGATCGTCGAAGCCGTCGAGGGTGCCGAAGCGGATATTGCCGGAGATGGCCTTCAGGCTCTTGAGATCGTTCTCACGCAAGCCGCGCACCAGTGAGCCGCTCGACGTATAGGGCGTGGAGATCAAGACCTGGCCCTCTATCAGCGGCAGCGCATATTTCACGCCTCCAACATTGCGGATGCGGTCAGCCACCTCGTCATAGTCCGTGAAGTCGCCAAGGCTGTGGACCACCACATGGCCGTTCAGGCCGAGCATCTTGTCGAAGAGTTCCTGACGGAAGCCGTTCATCACCGCCATGACGATGATAAGCGTCATGACGCCAAGCGTGATGCCGATGAAGGAAAACCCTGCAATGACGGAGATGAAGCCTTCCTTCCGGCGTGCACGCAGATAGCGCAGCGCAATCATCCATTCGAAAGGCGCGAAGGCCCGTGTGCTTGTGGTGGCGGTCATGCCGCATCCCCCTTCGCCTGGTTGGCTTTGTCGACCAAGATATTAAGGGCGGCGTCGAAGGTGAGAGTATGGCGGGCGCCGGTCGCGCGTTCCTTCAGCTCTATCTCGCCGGCTTTGAGCCCTTTGGGCCCGACGATGATCTGCCAGGGAAGGCCGATGAGATCCATGGTCGTGAACTTGGCCCCCGCCCGATCGTCGGTGTCGTCGTAAAGGACCTCTAGTCC
>CAYUTT010000003.1:0-21332 GCA_964447575.1 uncultured Methyloceanibacter sp. | reverse complement strand
CAGCCCTTCGGGTGCCAGAATACGGCGCCGGGAGCCTCCTCCTGGAAGTGGAACAGGTCCATCTCGCGCCCCAAGCGGCGGTGATCGCGCTTCTCCGCCTCCTCGAGCCGATGGAGATAGGCCTTGAGCTCCTCCTCGCTTGCCCACGCCGTACCGTAGATGCGCTGGAGCATGGGGTTGTTGTTGTCGCCGCGCCAATAGGCGCCCGCGATCTTGAGCAGCTTGAAGGCTTTGCCGATGCGGCCCGTAGTATCCATATGCGGACCGCGGCACAGGTCGAACCAGTCGCCCTGGTGATAGACCTTCACGTCTTGGCCTTCAGGGATCGCATCGACCAGCTCAACCTTGAAGCTCTCCCCCTTCTCGGCGAACACCTTCCTCGCCTTGTCCCGGCTCCAGACCTCGACCGTGAAAGGATGGTTGGAAGCGATGATCTCGGCCATCTTCTTCTCGATGACCGGCAAATCTTCGGGTGTGAAGGAGTCGTCCCGCGCGAAGTCGTAATAGAAGCCGTTCTCGATCACCGGCCCGATGGTGACCTGAGTGCCCGGATAGAGTGCCTGCACCGCCTCGGCCATCACATGCGCGGCATCGTGCCGGATCAGCGTCAGCGCCTCCGGATCGGTACGCTTGATGATGCGGATCTTGGCGTTACTCTCGATCGGCTCGCCGAGGTCGCGCAGTTCACCGTCGATCTCGACAGCGACGGCGTTCTTCTCGAGCGACTTCGAGATGGACTCGGCGACCTCGCGCCCCGTCACGCCGGGGTTGAAGGCGCGCGCGGAACCATCGGGAAATTTGAGGGAAATCATTCTTTCTCTCCTCTCACTCCTGCGTACCAGCGCAGGTAAGACGGAAACTGAGTTTGCGGCCCCGCTTCTAGCGGGAATCGGCGGCCGCGTCACTTGTATTTAGCCGCCAGCGCCCGTAGCGCCAAGGAGCGAAGGGGTGATGCTCGCCCCGCAGATCGGGCACCCGGTCGAACCCGTGGCTCCCCCACGGGTGACAGCGGCTTAGCCGCGCCAGCGTGAGCCAAGCCCCTTTCCAAGCCCCGTTCGTCTCGATGGCTTCGCGGGCATAGTCGGAGCAGGTCGGCATGTGCCGGCAATGAGCGCCAACCAGCGCCGAGAACGTGTAGCGATAGGCCATGATCGGCGCGAGCAGCAGAGCCTTGGCCAACTGCTGGCCCAACCGTGCCATGGCGCCGTATGGCTTAGCCATGACTTGCGTCAGCCCTCCGGGTAGTATCTGCGCGCTTCGCCTCGACCTGGGCGATGGCGTCCTCCACCGCGTCGAACACGAGAAGCGTCGAGGGCTGGCGGGCCTTGTAGTCGCGTACCGGCTCGAGCAGCGCGAGGTCTCTCCATTTGCCGGCTGGCGGCGCCCCCCCCTCCTTCAGCATCTTGCGCATCGCCGCCCCCACCGCGCGAAGCTCCGCCGCAGTCGAGCCCACGATCTCCCGCCCCATCACCGAGGCGGCCGTCTGGCCCAGGAGGCAGGCGCGCACGGTTTGGCCATAATCCGTCACCACGTCCTCCTCCATGACCAGGTCTATAGTCACCCGGCTGCCACACAACTTGGAGTAGGCCATGGCACTGGCGTCAGGGCGCTCAAGGCGCTCCGTACGCGGCATGGCAGCGGCCAGCTCGAGCAGTTGCTGGCTGTAGATGTCGTCCGGTAGTGTCATATTGCCATCCTAAGGTGCCCGGGATCGCCTTGCAGGCGGATATCACGCATTATATATGCTCCGGAGGGCCGGACGGCCACGCGCCCCCCATGTCGCGCTTACGAATAGACCAAGCAAGGGAAACCTCAAATCATGGACGCCACAACGAAGGACCGGCGGACGACCCCACTCTACGCCGGCATCGAAATTGGCCGTGGTCCGCAGATCACCCGCCCGTCGCGAGAGAGAGCCGAGGAGGCTGTGCGCACCCTCATCGCCTATGCCGGCGACGATCCGGACCGCGAGGGCCTGCGTGACACCCCGCGCCGCGTCACCGCGGCTTATGACGAGTTCTTCGCCGGCTACCGCGAGGATCCCTTGGAGGTTCTGTCACGCACCTTCGATGAGGTCGGTGGCTACGACGATATCGTGATGTTGCGCGATATCGAGCTCAATTCCCATTGCGAGCATCACATGATCCCGTTCATCGGCAGGGCGCATATCGCCTATTTCCCGACGGATCGCGTGGTCGGCCTCTCCAAGCTCGCCCGCGTGGTCGAGGTATTCGCACGGCGCCTGCAGACGCAAGAGACCATGACCGC
Organism: uncultured Methyloceanibacter sp.; assembly: GCA_964447575.1. Taxonomy (GTDB): domain Bacteria; phylum Pseudomonadota; class Alphaproteobacteria; order Rhizobiales; family Methyloligellaceae; genus Methyloceanibacter. The sequence continues at coordinate 19,064 of CAYUTT010000003.1, read as the reverse complement.
CCAGATTGCCGAGACCATCGACAAGGTGCTGAAGCCGAAGGGCGTGGCGGTCATGATCGAGGCGGTTCATCAATGCATGTCGATCCGCGGGGTGCGGAAGCCCGGCGTGGCGACCATCACCACGCAGTTCACCGGCATGTTCAAAGAGGACCCGGCGCAGCAGGCGCGCTTCATGATGCTTGCGACCGAGCGCGGCCGCTTATAAGCCCCCCGCCTCGGCCGCGAAGGAACGATCGCGGTGACCAAGGCCGACCTGTTTCCCAAAATCGAAAATAAGGCCGAGCGCGAAGAAGGCACGATCTTCGCGCCGCTCTTCGACGCGCAAGGCCTTCTTCCCGTCATCGTCACCGCCGCCGAGACCGGCGAGGTGCTGATGTTCGCTTATATGAATGCGGAGGCGCTCGCCCGTTCGATCGAAACAGGCGAGGCGCATTATTGGTCGCGGTCGCGGCGGAGCCTCTGGCGCAAGGGCGAGACCAGCGGCAATACGCAACGCATCGTCGAGATGCGCACCGACTGCGACCAGGACGTGCTTTGGCTGACGGTGGAGATGGCGGGCGCCGAAGCGTGCTGCCACACCGGCCGCGTGTCCTGCTTCTACCGCTCCGTTCCCTTCGGCGCGGGCGCGGGCGGCCCGCTTCAGCCCGTCGACGCCGAGCGCCGCTTCGACCCGGAAGCGGTCTACGGCCATAGCGTCGCCGCAAAGGGAACCTTAAAGAGCTCATAGTACTGATCTAAAAGGACAAAGGCTCGCAACCGGCGCTTCTCGCTGCCTTCGAGCGGAGTCGCTTGCGGTTTTCCGGCGCGGGGCCATATGTCCTGCGTGAGGCGTAAGCGATGGCACGACCGGTAATTGGCTTGGCACTAGGCGGAGGAGCCGCGCGAGGCTGGGCCCATATTGGGGTGCTGCGCACGCTGGTCGCCGCGGGTCTCGAGCCCGACATCGTCGCCGGCACTTCGATCGGCGCTGTCGCCGGCGCCTGCTACGTCACCGGCAAGCTGGAGGCTCTGGAGGAGTTCGCCTCGACGCTCACGCGGCGCCGGGTCTTCGGCTTTCTCGACTTCAACTTTGCCGGCTCCGGCCTCATCACCGGACAACGTCTCGGCGCCCGCCTCGAGAACCACCTCAAGGGCGTCTCCATCGAGGAACTCAACCGGCGTTTCGTGGCCGTCGCCACCGAACTCGGAACCGGGCACGAAGTCTGGCTCAACAAGGGCGACCTCGTGACGGCGCTGAAGGCCTCCTTCGCGTTGCCCGGTATCTTCCGTCCCGTGCAGATCAACGGACGCTGGCTCATCGACGGCGCACTCGTGAATCCCATTCCCGTGTCCGTATGCCGCGCGCTCGGCGCGCGGATCGTCATTGCCGTCAATTTGAGCTGCGACCTGCTCAGCAAGGGCGGCGTGATCCACGATCAGGAGGCCTTCGCCGAGCCTTCAGCGTCCGACGACGGAACCCTGCTCGAAGGCAATGGCCGGGCCGCGGTGCATCTCCTACACCGGCAGATCTTCGGACGGAGCAACGGCGCGCCAGGAATTTCCGCGGTGATGATGGATGCGATCAACATCACCCAGGACCGCATCGCGCGCTCGCGGCTTGCCGGCGACCCGCCCGACATCACCATCGGCCCGAAGACGGGGCGCATCGGGCTCTTCGACTTTCATCGCGCCAACGAAGCGATCGTCCTGGGCGCGAAGGCCGCGGAAGCCCAGATCGACGAGATCAGAACGGCCGTGCGGGCGCTCGCCGCCTAAAGTACGGCGAGCGGCCAAAACGGCAGCGCTTCGATCAGCCCGTGCAGATGTACTCGCGCATCGCCGCGGCTTCGAGTTCCGTCTCGGCTATCCGCATCCGCACCACATCGCCGATCGATACGAGGCCAACCAGGCGCCCGCGGTCCACGACCGGCATATGGCGGAACCGGTGCGCGGTCATCTCGCCCATCAACCGGTCCGTGGTGTCGGATTCCCGGCAGCTGACCACCGCCTTGGTCATGCAGGTTGCGACCGGCTCCTCGAGCACGGGGGCGCCTGCGCGCGCGATCTCCCGGACAATGTCCCGCTCTGAGACAATGCCTACAACCTTGCCATTGGCCTCGGCGATCACGATGCACCCGATCTTGTGCTCGTCGAGCAGCCTGACGATCTCGAGTAAGGGCGTGTCGGGAGGCGCGGTGATGACCTCCCTCCCCTTCAGTTTCAGGATGGCTGCGACGTTCATTGGGTTTCCTCCAGCCCGGGGACTTGAGCCCCGTTTGCTGCGACATTCTGTCTTGGAGTGACCCCGCGTGCAAGAGAAGGGCGAATCGCCACCGGTTTTCGGGTGCTTACTGCACCTGCGAAATGTCTTCGGCTGCACGCGGACGATCGAAATGGCCGAAGATGAGGAGCCCACAGAGGAAGCCGCCGATATGCGCCTCCCAGGCAATGCCACCATCCGTGCCGCCGAACGAGACGGCGGTCAGCCCGAAATAGGCGTTTAGCACCACCCAGAACACGAGAAATCCGACGATGCGGGGGTCCCGGAACGTGGCGCCGAGGCTTGCGAGCGGCGCGCCTACGAAATCGGGCGTCCGCTGGCCCGGTTCCCGCTTGGCGAAGAAGATAAACCGCAAGGCCCCGGCCATTTGTCCGGAGATTGCCGCCGATGCTCCGACCACGGGGGCCATCTCGCCCCAATGAAAGACAAGGTGTGTCACGGCACCGGCAACGCCGCACAATATCGAGAAATCGAAGAAGCCGCGCATGCCGATCCGGCGGGCCACCGCGCTGCCGAAGGCGAGCATCCACAAGAGGTTAACCAGGAGGTGCATCCAGCCGCCATGCACCACCATGTAGGTGACAAAGGAGGTGACCGCGGTGATGTAACCGCCTGGCAGTTCGACCGCCGCGCCGCTGTAGCGGGCGGGAATGAAGGCCAGCGCGAGCAACACGGTCACGTCGATCTCGTCCGGCAGAAGCCCTCTCACGGCCTGGACGGCGATCATCAAGGTGCCGGCCGCCAGCACCGCGGGCGGGACGTTGAAGATAGGTTCATTTGCGGCCATTCGAGCCTCTACCGAAGATCGTCGTTCTCGGTCCCTGACAACCTTAATCGCCAACCTGTCCGAGCACGACTGCTGGCACGCGAGGCCCTGGCACACTCCCTGCTTAGCGAACCCTAAGCTCGCCCCGATCCCTGTGCCAAAGCAGGATTTACCTTGGTTTGGCCCAACGATGTTCGGGCGTGCGAGGAATGAGTAGCGTTTTTGCGTCGGGTGGGTGATGCAGCAGGCAACGAGTAGGCAGCTTTACGCGTATTGGGACGGCATACGCAATGGGCGTATTGCGCCTCGCCGGTTCGAGGTCGAGCCTGCCAAGATCACGGGAATCCTGCGCGAGACCTTCATCGCCGAATGCACCGGGCTGTTGTCCTTTCGCTTCCGCCTGGCGGGCACGCGGATCTGTCAGCATTTCGGACGCGAGCTTCGCGGCGTCGACTTTCTGAGCCTGTGGTCGGCCAAGGATCGCGACGCCATCGCCTCGCTGGTCCGCAATGTCCTTAACGACGGCGCCGTGGGACACGGTGTCTTCGAGGCCTATACCGGCACCAACCGTCAGGCGCGTTTCGAATTCACCCTCCTGCCGCTGATCCACATCGGCCAAACGATCAACCGGATCTTGGGATCGATGACCGCCATCGACCCCCCCTTCTGGCTCGGCGCGGAGCCCTTGGTGTCGTTCCGCGTCGGCGAGCTTCACCTGCATTGGCCGGACGGCACGCCGACATTCATGGTGGATGGTGGCGAGGCCACCAGGCTCCATCGCCATCGTTTCCGCGTCGTCGATGGCGGCCTCTCGTAAAATCAGCGGGCGGCGAGCTTTGCCATTCTTTCCGTAAGACCTGCCACAAAGAGCCCCCAAGTTTCGCTTCGCGCTTAGACGTTCCTTAAGTCCTACTCAATTAGTCATAAGGCTCGCTTGTTCTTCTCTATCTGGAAGAAGTCTCCCGAATAAGCTCAGGTCTGAGCATGAGTGCCTTCATCATGGAAGAGTCTGGGCCCGTCCCGTCCCGGAGACTTCGGGCGGAGCGCCGGGGCAACCGCCCGGTGCCCAAGATCGTGCCGGACCGGCGCAGGTTCCGCCGCGTGCCCGTAAAGCTCCAAGGCCGCTTCATGGCCGAGGACAAGCGGGAATATCCGTGCCAGATCATCAATATGTCGGCGGGCGGCATGGCCTTGTTGGCGCCCGTCTCGTGCCGGCCCGGCGAACGTATCGTGGCCTATCTTGAAAATCTCGGCCGTCTCGAGGGCGTCGTCGCGCGTCTTTTCCAGGGCGGGTTTGCCGTGGAAATCAAGGCGAGCGCCCAGAAGCGGGAGCGCATCGCCAATCTCCTTACCTGGTATATCAATCGCGACCGTCTCGGCGGGGAGGAACGGCAGCATGAGCGCTTCGAGCCCCGCATCGCTGCCCAGAAGCTGATCCTGCCGAACGGTGATGTCCATGACTGCCGCGTGATCGACGTCTCTCTGAGCGGCGCTTCGATCACCACGCGGGTCAAGCCGCCGATGGATTCCGTGGTGGTTATTGGCCGCCTGCGCGGCCGCGTGGTCCGCCACCACGATCAAGGAGTCGCGGTCCAGTTCGCCGAGCTTCAGGATCCCGACAGCCTCGCCCGCACGTTCGGCTAGCCTTTCCCAATTCTTTCGACGGCCGCCGGGATAACCTTTCCTAAATCTTTCCAATTCTTTGGAGCCGAAGGCACGCCTACAGGCACCGAGGAGGCAGAGCGCCCAGAAAAGCGCGGGAATCGGCCGCTGAACTCGCTTTGTTCCAAGACTGCCTAAAATTTTAGGTAAACCAAGAACATTCAGGTTTGAGTAGCTCTCACTAAAAAACCGCTACCAATACTACTTCAAACGGCGAGCTTCCTTTATCGGGATCTCAAAGTCTTTTTGGGATAGTGCCCCTCAAGAACAGGGGGGTGCAATGAAACAGTTCGTTCTAGGGTCTGCGTTCTTGATGTTTATCTCGTCGTTGCCCGCAGACGCCACAAATACGCACGCAATCGCTCTCAAACCTCAGCTTGGGCCGCAAAAAGTGGCCTTCCTGCAGGCCTTCGGCAATACCTTGCCGCCTATCGGCTACGTGAACTTCTGCCGCGAGCGCCCGGACGAGTGCCGGCCATCTCGCCGCTTCGCCGACCGCGTGCAGTACAGCCCCACGAAGTTTCGCGAACTCGAGGAGGTCAACAAGAGCGTCAACGACGCCATCACCCCGGTCACCGACCTCGAGCTCTACGGAAAGGTCGAATGGTGGGCCTATCCCACCGAGGGCAAGGGCGACTGCGAGGACTATGTCCTGCTCAAGCGCCGCATTCTCATCGAGCGCGGCTGGCCTGAGAGCACCCTTCTGATCACTGTCGTCCGCGACGAGAACAACGAGGGCCACGCGGTCCTGACCGTCCGCACCGACGGCGGCGACTTCATCCTCGACAACAAGCACTCCAAAGTCATGGCGTGGTCGGACACGCCCTACGCCTTCGTCAAAAAGCAGTCGGCCCACAATCCGCTGGTCTGGATCTCGCTCTTGCCGCCAAGCCTGGAACCGCAGCCAGCGCTGTCTGCGTCCAACCGCCACTGAGGAGCGCTTCGAACCATTTTCCGTCCCCGCGAGGGACGACATCAGTCAAGGCCCGGTGACCATCCCCCACCCATCCCCGACCCAACCGGGCCTTTCCTAGAGCCGGTCTCCTCAAAGAGACCGGCTCCCTTTTTCTGGGGAGCAGGTTCCTTCACAGCGTCAGCACGAGGTCGACCACGAGCGCGCCGATAAACAGGCTCCACAGCGCCGCGATCGCCGCCGACAACCCGAACCACACCTTCGGCCGCGCCTCGACCCGCATTCCGCGCCAGGCATTCCGCATGAGAATCGCAGGCCCCGCGAAGACCCGCAGCACAACCCCGCCGACCGAGGCAAGCAAAGAGTCCGGCTCCACGCCGAACCGCATCGGTTGGCCGGAGACAAGCTGAACGAAGCTCGACAACACGCCGGCCATGACGAAGCCGACGGCCGTCACGTACGCATAGACAATAAGGGATCCCATAGCGCCCCCGCCGTGCTTTTCCGCGCAAAGCACTGTAGCGAGAGGCTGCCCGCCGTCCGCAGCGGATTCTTAAGGACTGGTTAACAGCCGTGCCGCGCCGGCACGGCCGCGGCTATTGCAGGTCGAAATCGAGGATGGCCATCTGGAACTGATAGGCCGTTTCGTCCTCGTCATCGTCGTCGCGGAACAAGACGCCGATGAACTCCTCGCCGATATAGACTTCGGCGGAGTCGTCCTTCTGCGGCCGCTGCCGGACCTGGATGGCAGGCAGGCGGAACGTCCGCTGCAAATAGCCTTCAAGTTTCAGGATCTCGTCGCGCGTCAACGCTGCACCCCCTTGAGCTGTGGCCGGCGCTAGCGGCGGTTCGTATCGTCGCCTGAGAAAAACTGGTCCATCGTGAGCGCCGGCTCCGCACATGAATTCGCGCCGATATCGCGCGCCGGCACACCCGCCACGGTTCGCTGCGGCGGCACATCCTTGAGCACGACGCTGCCCGCGGCGATACGGGCGCAATCGCCAACCTTGATGTTCCCGAGGATCTTGGCACCCGCGCCAATCATCACGCCGCAGCCGATCTTGGGATGCCGGTCGCCTTGCTCGTTGCCGGAACCGCCGAGCGTGACGTCATGCAGCAGCGAGCAGTTGTTGCCGACCACCGCGGTCTCGCCGATGACGATCCCCGTGGCGTGATCGATCATGATGCCGCGGCCGATCCGCGCGGCCGGATGAATGTCGACCTGAAGGAACCGCGACACCAGGCTCTGCAGATAGAGCGCCAAGTCCTTGCGGCCCGCATTCCACAGCCGATTGCCGATCCTATGCGTCTCGAGCGCATGGAAGCCTTTGAAGTAGAGCAAGGGCTCGATCAGCCGGTCGCAGGCCGGGTCGCGTTGCGCCCACGCCATCAGATCGGCGCGGAAGATGTCGCCGAGTGAAGGATCGGTTTCCAGCGCTTCATGGAACGTCTTGTGGATCAGGCCTGGATCGAGCACGGCATGCTGCAGCCGGCGCGCCAGGCGGTGACAGACGGCGTCTTCCAGACGAGCGTGGCTCAAGACCGACGCATAGATGAAGCCGCCCAGTGCCGGCTCCGAGGCGCTGATCTCCTCGGCCTCACGCCGCACCTGGCTCCACACCGGATCGTAGCTTTTGATCTGCGGCCCCGCCGCAATCGCTGGCTTATTCATGGGCTACCTCACTTGAGCCCCCCGTAGCAGGATCATACCGTCTAGTCTACCACGAGGGATCGTCCACATAGATCAACGACTAAGGACGCGAGGTTAAAAAGTCGAGCACGCCTTGCTTGAACCGGGGATCGCCGACCGCCTTCATATGATCGCGTCCTGTGATCTCCAGGAATTGGGCACCCGGGATCAACTCTGCAAGCGCCGCTCCCGATCCTCCGATCACATCCTCGCTGCCGACCGCCACCAGAACCGGCACGCCGATTTCGCCGAGCTTCTCCGGCAGAACTTTGTCACGCGGGCCCCGCATGCAGGCGGCCAGCGCCTTCAAGTCGCTCTTGGTCTGCTCGGCGAAGGCGCGGAAGCTTCGCGCCGTATCGTTGGTAACGTCCTCGATGCGCGGAGCCTCCAGCGCCTTGGCGAGCGGCCCGGAGCCCACCATGCCGCGCACCATATGGATGCCGAGTCCCCCGAAGACGACGCTGCGCACCCGCTCCGGATGGGCAAAGACGAGGAAGGCGGCGATCCGCGCGCCCATCGAGTAGCCGAGCACGTCGGCGCGGTCGATGCCGAGATGATCGAGCAGCCGGCGGGCGTCCTCGGCCATCGCCGGCGCGCTGTAAGCCTCGGGGTCGTAAAGCTTGTCGCTCTCTCCGTGACCGCGATTGTCGAAAGCGATCACGCGGCGCCCGGCACCTCTCAGCGTACGGACCCAATGGGAATCGACCCAATTGGTGGCGACGTTGGAGGCAAAGCCGTGGATCAGGAGAATGGGTTCTCCCTCCCCCTCGTCCCTGTAGGCAATCCGCACGCCGTCCGACTCGAAACTCTGCATTCCACCTACCGTTTTGGCTCAAGGGTCACTATGCTGCCCGCAAATCCCGCGAAAGAACATGCGAACAGGTACTCATGGCCCAAACGCTCGTGCCCCATTTCGTCAATGACATAGGCGTCAACCGGATCAAGATCGGCGTCAAGGAGTTCCAATGCATGGGTGCGGCGCCTCCGCAAGACCACCCGCACATTTACCTGGACATGGGCAACGACAATCAGATCATCTGCCCCTACTGCTCGACGCTCTACGAGTATGACGCGAGCCTCAAGGCGACCGAGAGCGAGCCCGAAGGCTGCGTCTATGTCGCGACTGCACCGCCCGGCGCTCCCGCCGCCTGACACGCCGCCTGATGGCGAAATCCATGCCTGTTCTCATAGCCGGTGGCGGCATTGGCGGGCTCTCTGCGGCAATCGCCCTGGCAAAGGTTGGCTTCGATGCCGCCATTCTCGAACGCTCGGCCTTCACCGAGGAAAGCGGCGCCGGCATTCAGCTCGGGCCGAACGCGACGCGCATCCTCGCCGCGCTCGGCGTCTTGGACGCCATCGCGCCCAGTGCCTTCACGCCGGAGGCTATCTGGCTTTTTGATGGGCTCACGGGACGAAGGCTCACCACCGTCCCGCTCGGGCATCGCGCCGAAGCGCGATATGGCGCGCCCTATCTCACGGTGCACCGCGCCGAGCTTCATGCGGGCCTGCGCGCGGCGGCGGCAAACCTTGCCTCCGTTATGCTGACACCCGGCTTCGACGTCGCCGGAGTGGAGAATCGGGATGGCGGCGTCGCCGTTGCCGATATCAAGGGCGTCATGACCGAGGGAGCAAGCCTGATCGGCGCGGACGGGCTGTGGTCGATGATCCGCAAAACGGTCGCGCCAGATGCCATCCTGCGCTTCGCAGGAGCGACCGCCTTTCGCGCCCTGCTCCCGCGCGATCGCGTCCCGAGCCCGTTCGACGCGCCTGTGGTGGGACTTTGGCTCGGCCCTGGCGCGCATCTCGTCCACTATCCGGTACGGAGCGGGGATCAACTGAACATCGTCGCGGTTATCGACGGCGGCGCCGCGGCGGAGGGATGGAACCAAGCGATCGACCCCGCCGCTTTGCATGTCAGATTTGCCCGCTGGTGCAAGGAGTCGAAATCATTGATCGAACGGGCCGCGAGCTGGCGCGCCTGGTCGCTCTATCGGCTTTCCCCCTTGCGCGCTTGGAGCCGCGGCCCAATTACGCTGCTCGGCGATGCCGCCCATCCCGTATTGCCGTATCTGGCGCAAGGCGCCGCTCTCGCGATCGAGGATGCGGCAACGCTCGCGGAGTCGCTTGCCGCGCACCGTAGCGATGCGCCCGCCGCCTTCCTGGCCTACGAGGCCGCGCGCCGCTCCCGTGCACTGCGCCTTCAACGCACGTCCGCGCGATTCGGCTTTCTCTATCATCTGCGCGGGCCTGCGCGCTTAGCGCGCAACGCCGTGCTGCGACACCGCGACGAGGCGTCGGCACTCGCCAGGCTCGACTGGCTGTATGGGCAGACAGTCTGACGCAGGGGTGCCTCTAACGGTCGATTCCGCGCACTTCCCAAAGTAAAAACCCCTGGAGCTTGTCCGGTTTGCGGCGACTTTCGGTAGACGCCTGACTATGCTGCGATTATCGGTACATTCCCTCCATGGGGCGCCGCCCGGCGCCACAAACGGTTGAACTCCCCGGAACGGTAGCCTCGGACATGATTCTGGCCCTTGTTGCGCTCATGCCGTTCCTTGGCGCCGTGGTTCCGCCGCTCGCCATCCGCTTCGGGCGCAATGCTTGCGCCATCGCGACCGGCTCCGTGACGCTGATTGCGCTCATCCTGCTCCTCACCGAAGCGCCTTCGGTCTATCGCGGCGAGGTGCTGACCTGGGGCGTGCCCTGGCTCCCGCAGATCGGACTGTCGTTGTCCTTCTTCCTTGACGGCCTCGGTCTGTTCTTCGCGGTTCTGATCTTGGGCATGGGCCTCCTCATCATCCTCTACGCGCGCTTCTATCTGAGCGCCAAGGATCCGATGGGCCTGTTCTACGCCTACCTCCTGCTGTTCCAGGGCGCGATGGTAGGGATTGTGCTGAGCGACAACATCCTGCTTTTGCTCGTGTTCTGGGAACTCACCAGCCTGACCTCGTTTCTGTTGATCGGCTATTGGCGCGAGCAACCCGAGTCCCGGCAGGGCGCGCGCATGGCCCTCATCGTTACCGGCGGCGGCGGGCTTGCGCTGATTGGCGGCATGCTGCTGCTCGGACACATCGCCGGCTCCTACGAGCTCTCCGAGATCCTGCAGCGCGGCGAGGCGGTCCGATCGTCGCCTCTCTTCCTGCCGACGCTCTTGCTGATCCTTGGCGGAGCCTTCACCAAGTCCGCGCAGTTCCCGTTCCATTTCTGGCTGCCGCACGCCATGGCGGCGCCGACGCCGGTCTCGGCCTATCTGCACTCCGCGACCATGGTGAAAGCCGGCCTCTTCCTGATGGCGAGGCTGTGGCCGGTGTTCGCGCTGGCCGATGAATGGTTCTTCATCGTCGCGCCGATTGGCCTTGTCACCATGCTGATCGGCGCTTGGATCGCGCTGTTCAAGGACGATCTCAAGGCGCTGCTCGCCTTCTCTACGGTCAGCCATCTTGGCCTCACCACCATGCTGCTCGGCATGGCCACGCCCTTGGCCGCCATGGCCGCCGTCTTCCATATCCTCAGCCATGCGACCTTCAAGGCCGCGCTCTTTATGAGCGCAGGCATCGTCGATCACGAGGCGGGCACAAGGGACATAAGGCGCCTCGGCGGCTTGCTCACGCTCATGCCGATCACCGCCACGCTGTCGCTGATCGCGGCCGCCTCGATGGCGGGCATCCCGTTCCTCAACGGCTTCTTGTCCAAGGAGATGATGCTCGAAGAGGCAGCCCATACGGTCTACGCGGGATGGCATTGGCTGTTCCCGGTCGTGGCGACCCTCGCCGCCTTGCTCTCGACCGCCTATTCCGTGCGCCTTGCCGTCTGCGTGTTTCTCGGCCCCCCGCGCCGCGACTATCCCCACCACCCGCACGACCCGCCGGCCGGAATGTGGCTGCCGGTCGCCATTCTCATCGTGCCGGTGGTTGCCATCGGTCTGCTCCCCGCCTTGATCGCGGGGCCTGTCGTCGAGCGCACTGCGCTTGCCGTGGTCGGCGGCCCGCTACCCGACTACACGCTTGCGATCTGGCATGGCGTGACGCCGGCCTTGTTTATGAGCGCCATCGCGCTTGCCGGCGGCGTGGCGCTGTTCGCGCTCTATCGCACGGCGGATCGCATTCGCCTCGCCTTCCCGAGACCCGAAGCGAAGCGCATCTACGACGCCACGATCTCCGCGCTCGTCGCAGGCGCCCGGTTTGTCATCGATGCCACGCATAACGGATCGCTGCCGCGCTATATCGGCGTCACACTTGCGGCCATCGTGACGGTCGGCGCCCTAAGCTTCCTCGATGCACCGCATGCAGCCGGAACGCGCCCAGGCAACCCCGCATCTTTCCCAGCGGTCGTGTTCTGGGTGGTCCTGGTGGCGATCTGCATCGCGCTCCTCTTCCGCCACCGCGACCGGTTGTTCGCGCTCGTCCTCACGAGCGCGGTCGGTCTCATCGTGTCGCTGGTGTTTCTCCAGTTCTCGGCGCCCGATCTCGCGCTGACTCAGATTTCCGTCGATGTCGTGACGACAATCCTGCTGCTGCTCGCCCTCAATCTCTTGCCGAAGACCTCACCGCGCGAGACGGACATTCCCGGCCGCTTGGGTCGCGGCGGCCTCGCCGCGGCAGTCGGGTTCGGGGTCGGCGCCCTCGCCTACGCGATATTGACGCGCGATTTCCAGACGATCTCCGACTACCACCTCGCCGAGGCGAAGCCCGCCGGCGGCGGCACCAATGTCGTGAACGTGATCCTCGTAGACTTCCGCGGCTTCGACACGTTCGGAGAGATCATCGTTCTCGGCATCGCCGCCGTCACCATCTTCGCGCTGCTCGACACCGCCCTGAAAGGCGCATCGGCGCGCACGCTCGCCGCGATCCGCCATGGCGTGCAAAGCATGGACGTTCACCCTCTGATCCTGGTCGTGGCGACCCGGGTGTTGCTTCCTCTCGCGCTCACCGTGGCGGTCTTCATCTTCCTGCGCGGCCACAATGAGCCGGGCGGCGGCTTCATTGCCGGGCTCATCGTGGCCATCGCGCTGATCATGCAGTATCTGGCGAGCGGCTATGCCTGGGCCTCGAAACGCGCCCGCATGGACAGCCAGGCGCTGATCGGCGCCGGCGTCGCCATCGCTGGTCTCACCGGCACCGCCTCCCTGCTCCTCGGCTGGCCGTTCCTCACCAGCACCTACACCTATATCGACCTCCCGCTGATTGGCGAGGTCGAGGTCGCATCGGCCGTCGCCTTCGATCTCGGCGTCTTCCTCACCGTGGTCGGCGTGGTGATGGTGTCGCTCGCGCAGATCTCGCGTGTCGAGGAGCGCGTCAAGCACAAGCCCCTGCCCGAAGGCCCCATGGACATTCGGCTTCGGCGCGGACGCATTGTCGCGTCCGACAACGCCTCACAGGAAGGGTGACATGGAGCTCTTAGTCGCCAGCGCGATAGGTTTGATGACGACGGTCGGAATCTACCTCGTCCTCCAGCAGCGGACATTTCCGGTCATCGTCGGCCTGACCTTGCTGTCCTACGCCGTGAACGTGTTCTTGTTCGCGGCGGGACGGCTGCTCATCAACAGGCCGCCGATTGTCACCGGCGCCGATGCCTATGCCGATCCCCTGCCGCAAGCCCTGGTTTTGACGGCCATCGTGATCTCGTTCGGCATGACGGCGCTGATCGTCGTGCTGGCGCTGCGCGGCTTCCTCGAGACGGAGTCGGACACCGCGGACATCGCGGCCGAGGGCTCCGAAGGCGGGGCGGAAAAATGACCGGCACGGGTGCCCCATGACGAGCTGGATCATCGCTCCCGCCATTCTGCCGGCGCTGACGGCGGCCCTGCTGGTCTTCGCCTGGCGGCAGGACCTTCAGTGGCAGCGGCTCATATCGATCGTGGCGACGCTGGCGCTGCTTGGCGTTGCGCTTTGGCTCTACCATCTGGCGAGCGACGGCGTGGTGCGCGCCTACCACCTCGGCGCCTGGCCGGCGCCGTTCGGAATCGTGCTCGTGCTCGACCGGCTGTCGGCGACCATGCTGCTCCTTGCGGCGATCCTCGCCACCGCAGTGCTCCTCTACGCGGTGACGGGTTGGGACGCGCGGGGACGTCACTTCCATGCGCTGTTCCAGTTCCAGCTCCTCGGCTTGAACGGGGCGTTCCTGACCGGCGACATCTTCAACCTCTTCGTGTTCTTCGAGGTGATGCTGATCGCCTCCTACGGCCTCATGCTGCATGGCGGGGGCGCGCCCCGCTTGCGTGCGGGATTCCAATATGTGGCGATCAACCTCGTCGCCTCCTCGCTTTTCTTGATCGCGATCGCCCTGATCTACGGCGTCACCGGCACGCTCAACATGGCCGACCTCGCCGTGAAGGTGCCGCTCGTCGGCCCCGGCGACCAGGCGCTGCTCCATACCGGTGCGCTCCTGCTTCTTCTGGTATTCGCCATCAAGGCCGCCCTCGTCCCTCTGCACTGGTGGCTGCCGGCCACCTATGCCGCCGCCGCGGCACCGGTGGCAGCGCTGTTCGCCATCATGACCAAGGTCGGCGCCTACTCGATCATCCGCATCTATAGCCTCGTCTTCGGCGCCGATGCCGGCGCGCTCGCCGACGTGGCGGCGCCATGGATCGTCCCGGCCGCACTCGCGACGCTCACCGTGGGAGTTCTCGGGCTCCTTGCCAGCCGCACGCTGCTTGATCTTGCCTCGTTCGCCATCGTGGCCTCGATGGGCATGCTACTGATAGCGGTGGGCCTGTTCGATACGGCCGGACTGACGACCGCGCTCTATTATCTCGTGCACAGCACCCTCGCGAGCGCCACACTGTTCCTGATCGTCGACCTCGTGGCCCAGCGCCGCGGCAGCAACCTCGACAAGCTCGTGCCGGGCCGGCCGATCAGCCAAGCCCCCCTGCTTGGCGCCTTCTTCCTACTTACGGCCATCGCCGTCATCGGGCTGCCGCCGTTGTCTGGGTTCATCGGCAAGCTCATGATCCTCGACGCGACGCTGGAAAGCCCGCAAGTCTCCGGAATCTGGTTCCTTGTCCTCGCAGCATCGCTTCTGATGACCATCGCCTTTGCCCGCGCCGGCAGCCTTGTCTTCTGGAAGTGCGAGGGCCCGACCACGGGCCCCACTTGGACCAACGCTCGCGTCGAGCCCCTGGTGGTCGTAGGCTTCCTGATCGGTACGACGGTGGCCTTGTCCGTTCTCGCCGGACCCGCCGTGCAGGCCTTCGAGGCGACTGCGAAGCAGGCGCTTGATCCGGCGCACTACATCGAGGCCGTCCTCGGTGACGGCGGGGTTTCGCCGGCGGAGGAACCATGAGCATGTTCAAGAGATTCCTGCCTCACCCGCTTCTGACGCTCCTGATCACCGTCGTGTGGCTCCTGCTCACGAGCATCTCGCTCGGCTCCGCGCTGCTCGGCCTGATGCTCGGGCTCGCAATTCCGCTCTTCACCAGCGCCTACTGGCCGGACCGGCCCCGCATCCGCAGTCCCCTGACGATCGTCGAATACGCCTTGGTCGTCCTGTGGGACATCATCGTCGCCAATTTCCAGGTCGCCTATCTCATTCTGTTTCGCCGGGGCGACACCCTCCGCTCATGCTTTATCACTGTCCCGCTCGACCTGAGGACACCAGAGGCCATCACGGCGCTTGCCGGCACCATCACGATGACTCCGGGCACGGTCAGCTCCGACCTCAGCGCCGACGGCAGGGCGCTGCTCGTTCACTGCCTCGAGACCGACCACCCGGAAGACACGGTGGCACGCATCAAGACACGCTACGAATCGAGATTGAGGAGGATCTTCGAGACATGATCGCGCTCGCTTCAGCCATTGCCCTGATCGCTATTGGCGCCGCAATGCTTCTGAGTCTCTATCGCTTGCTGATTGGGCCAGACATGCCGACCCGCGTGCTGGCCCTCGATACCCTCGTGATCAACGCGATCGCGCTCGTGGTGCTCGCGGGCATTCTTTACGACACCCAGATCTACTTCGAAGCGGCGCTGCTGTTTGCAATGGTCGGGTTCTTGTCGACCGTCGCGTACTGCAAGTACATGCTGCGCGGCAATGTGATGGAGTAAGCCATGACCGGTATCGGCGAATTCGCAATCGCGGCCTTGATCTGCCTCGCAGCGTTCTTCCTGTTCGTCGGCTCGCTCGGGCTTGCCAAGCTGCCCGACCTGATGCGGCGGCTTCATGGACCCACCAAGGCGACGACGCTCGGCATCGGATCGCTGCTGATCGCTTCGATGCTCTATTTCCTGGTGGAACGCGGCGAACTCTCCATCCACGAGCTGCTGATCACGACATTTCTGTTTTTGACCGCCCCCGTCACCGCGCACATGGTCGCCAAGGCCCACATTTTGCGCGATATGGGCAAGCGCAAGGAGCTGCCGCCCACGGGACGTCCCGTCGGCTGGGCGGTGATCGACGGTCTGCCCTCCGAAGAGGAGGCCGGGCGGAGCCCGACGTCGGGCTAGTGGCCCGTCGCATCGCCGCGGCGGCTCGACTCGAATAGGAACCACACCCGCTTCTCCGCCTCGTCGATCCAATTCTCGATCAGGCTCGCGGTGGCAACGTCGTTCTCTTCATCGCACAGGTCGTGCACCCGGCGCATTTCGGCGATCAGCGTCTGGTTGTCCTCACGCAGCTCGGCCAGCATATCGAGGGGGTCCACGTAATCTGCGTCGTTGTCGGATATGCGTTGCAGCCGGGCGATGTTCCCGATCGAATGCAGCGTCATCCCCCCGATCTTGCGCACGCGCTCGGCGATCTCGTCCGTCATGGCGAACAGCTGGTCGCCTTGCTCGTCGAAAAGAAGGTGATAACCGCGAAAATGCGGTCCGCTGACATGCCAATGGAAATTCTTGGTCTTCATGTAGAGCGCGAACACGTCGGCGAGCAGCGCATTCAGCGCACCGGAAATATCGCGCGTGGCGTTGGAGCCCAGATCGGTAGGGGTATCGAGCTTCACTTTCTGGCGTTCCTTCGCGGTCATCTGCTTGTTCATGGGGTGGGCCTCAAGGTTGGAGGGGAAGCCTGTGATTGGGACAATTTAGATGGGGAGCGGATAGTGCCCCCGCCAGCCGAACGAAGCCTTAATCGCCTGGGACGCCTTGTCACGCCTTTGGCTTGGTCAAAACTTTCAGGTGCTTAAGTCCTGTTCCGAAAATGTCATCGGCGACAAATCCCCCGCCGTCGCATAGGGTGCCCTACCCGCCGGGACATCAATTGCAGGCTATTCAGGATACGGAGTGCACCATGTTCATCGCCATGAACAGGTTCAAAGTGAACAAAGGATCGGAGCGCGACTTCGAACAGGTCTGGCTCACACGGGAGACGCACCTGGAGGACGTGCCGGGCTTCATCCAGTTCCACCTGCTGAAGGGACCCGAGCGCGAGGACCACGTGCTCTACGCCTCCCATAGCCTGTGGCGTTCGCAAAGCGACTTCGAGGCTTGGACCCGCTCGGAGGCATTCCGCAAGGCGCATGCCCGCGCCGGCGAAGGCAAGCCCCTCTATCAGGGACACCCCGAGTTCGAAGGCTTCACCACCTTGCAGGAGGTGACGGCGAAAGGGGCCGCGGCAGCCGAGTAGCGCGGCGCCTCAATTCACGCGCATCACCTGAACGAGATTATCCGAGAAGGTTGGTGCGCGGCCAAGGCTGCAGAACTCGGCCGACGAGATCGAGTTCACGGAGCCGTCGGAGCGGTTGAGGCTCCGCCAATAGCCGAGCGTCGCCACGATCACCCCCTCGCTCACGTCCTCGGTGACCCGCGCGAGCCCCTCGAAATCGCCGCGGTCGTTATAGACACGCACGGGATCGCCTTCGCGGATCGAGCGCGCCGCCGCGTCCTTCGGGCTGATCATCACGAATTGCTCGCCCTGGCCTTTGATCTTGTGCGGCTCGTTGGCGTAGCACGAGTTGAGGAAGCCGTGGCTCTTCGGCGAGATGATGTTGAGCGGATATTGCTCGGCGAGATTGGGATTCGTCTCCACGCTCTCGCGCGGCGGGATATAGCCGGGCAGCGGATCGACATCCTCGCCGGATTGATTTTCCTCGTACATCATGCGGAACGGCGGGGCGACGAAGTTCTTGGCGCCCTCGACTAGGAACTGCACCTTGCCCGACGGCGTCGGGAAGTTCCCCTCCGCGTGCGGCAGCCGGTCGTCCGGCGTGCCCACGGCAAGATGGAAATAGCCGTGCCGCCGGAAATAGTCCATGTCGATGCCCGCCATCTGCGGCGCATCCCATTGGATGTAGTGCTCGGCTAGCTCCATGTCGCTCATGGTGAAGCGCGGATCGTCGTCGAATCCGAACGCCTTGCCGAGCAGCCGGAAGATCTCGGCATTCGACTTCGCTTCACCGCACGGCGGAATCGCCTTCTCGTTGATGGTCAGATAGAAATGCCCCCACGAGAACATCATGTCGTCGTGCTCGCCCGCCATGGTCGCGGGCAGGACGATGTCGGCATAGGCCGCGGTGTCGGTGACGAAGTGCTCCGCGGTAACGAAGAACAGATCCTCGCGGGAGAGGCCTTCGACGATCTTGTTCGTCTCGGGCGCCTGGCTCACCGGGTTGGTGTTGTAGATGCAAAGCCCCATGATCGGCGGATCGAGCTGCATGTCGCCCGCGAGCGCCCGCCCCAACTGGAGATTGTTGACCACCCGCGTGCCGGGCCGGATGTAGTCGGGCCGCGACACGCGCGCCCAGTCCACCGGGAACTCCCAGAGCGGCATTTGCAGGAGGCCGCCGCCCACATGGCGCCATGAGCCCGCAAGCGCAGGAATCGCGCACACTGCACGGATGGTCTGGCCGCCGCCCGCATGTCGCTCGAGCGCCACGCCAAGCCGGATGACCGAAGGCTGCGTCGTGGCGAATTCGCGCGCGAATCTGGCGACGTCTTCCGCAGGCACGCCGGTCACCTTCTCCACATAGTCCGGCGTGAATTGAGCCGCGCGCTCGGCCAACTCCGCGTAACCAACCGCCTGCTGCTCGACCCAGTCAGTGTCCACGTGACCGCCGCGGATCATGGCCGCGATGATGCCCATGGCGAGGGCGCCGTCCGTGCCGGGCTTTGGCGCGATGTGCCAATCGGCCTGCTTCGCCGTGCGCGAACGGTAGGAATCGATCACCACGATCTTGGCGCCGCGCTTCTGCGCCTCGAGCACGAAGGGCCAGTGATGCAGGTTGGTCGAGATGGAGTTGCACGCCCAGAGCACGATGTAGCGCGAATGCACGAAGCTCTCGGGATCGACGCCGCCCGTGGGGCCGACCGTAAGAAGCCAAGCCGTGGAGGAGCCCGAGGCGCAGAACGTCTTTTCGTTCACCGTGGAGCCGAGCCGGTTGAAGAAAGCGTCGCCGCAGGTCAGCCCCTGCACCAGCCCCTCATTGCCGAGATAGGAGTACGGCATGATGGCCTGGGAGCCGTATTTCGCGATGATGTCCTTCCAGCGCGTCACGATCTCGGCGATCGCCTCGTCCCAGGAAATGCGCGCGAACTGGCGGGACCCTTTGGGGCCGACGCGACGCAAGGGGTAGAGCACGCGGTCGGGATTGTAGTGGTGGTCGTGATAGTCCTTGAGCTTCACGCACAGACCGCCGCGGGTCATGGGATGCTCCTTGTTGCCCCTGACCTCGACCAGTCTCCCGTTCTCCACCTCGTAGATCATGGCGCACGTGTCCGGACAATCGTGGGGACACCCGCCGAAAAACGTCTCGCGTGCTGGCTGCTCGTTCATGCCCGGCCTCTCCCTCATCACGTGAAAGCGGCTCTTGGCGGCCGCTGATCTGGATCAGGGTACGAAGGTCC
>CAYUTT010000002.1:0-22097 GCA_964447575.1 uncultured Methyloceanibacter sp. | reverse complement strand
GCTCACTACTTCGTCGCCGCAGGATACGATGCAAACTGAACGGAAATCGCTCTAAAGGCGGCGCTGAAAGAGAGTGTCGGCGAGAGGCCGAGAGCGCGTCGAAGTCGATAGGAACTAATTTCGGGGTGGTAGGTTGATTCGACGGCGTCGGGCATTCCTACCCCCCCAAAGGCGTTTCCCCTCCGCCTGTCCGATGTCAATTAGGAGCCCGGCTTGCGCATTGCCGGGCTTCTTTCTTGGGCCCGATTAGACTCGCTATTATCGGCGAAACGGCGCGCGCTGCCTAAATCACCGGCAAAGAAGCAACAACAGGCCCCGGTGGCTGAGAGCCTAAGACTCCCGCCTGCAAGACGAAGGACGGGAGCCATGCCTGGCAATCCCAATCAGTGTAAGGCGCTTGCGTTCCGTTGTATGCAACTCGCAGACGCTGCTCAGGACGCGGCTGTCTCTCAAAAGTTCCTGCAGATGGCGGAACTATGGACGCAGCTCGCCGCAGAGCTGCAAGCCTTCCGTCCACTTGTGAAGGCTATTGAGGAGCGAAAGCCCTTGGCAAAGCGAGGAGGGTTCGATTTCAGCGGGACGGCCCCACCGTCACCGGAACTTGTGCACCACCGCTCCGGCGGGCAGAGCGGCTAGCTGTTCCTCGAAGCAGACGAAAGGGAAGGGGCGCTGACCAAAGCCAGCGCCCGAGCTTCGTGTTTAGGCTGCCCTTATGTCGGTCACATGCGGCCCTTCGGGCTGATCCGTTTCAGCCGTCCGGTACTGAATGCCAGCCATTTGGTGCGTGTGCCGACAGTGCGGACAATAGACATTTGCAAACTCCAGGCTTTTAAGCGTCCTGGGGTCTACATCGATACCAGTAGGAACTTCGACTCCGGTCGCTGGACACACAAAAACCAGCATGCCCATTTTTTCCTCCCTGAGGCAGCGCCCCCGTCGAGTTCGATGATTCGGCGACCCAAAAGTGAAGTCAAGAGGAACTCGGTACAGCCTAGTTCCCGAGCCCTTTTGGAAGCGGCTTCCCAGGCCATTCCTCTCAAACTCATCGAGGGAAATAGAAGCGCCTCGGGAGGGCCGGCGCCTAGGTTACAGAAAGAAGGCCGAAGCCGACGCTGCAAAGGAACGGCCTCAGAGGAGAGCTCCCTGAGGCCGTAGGGGAAAGCTGGCGACCAGCGTGGAGGACCAATCGCCGCTTAGAAACGAGAAGATATCGGCAAATCGTTGCGGATTTCTTTCAAAGCAAGGCCGCCGCGCCGCAGCAGGAACGACGCGACGGCCTCTACCGCGGACCCTGGGGAGCCAGGGCTCGGGATCTCTCGGAAAAAAGAAGCCCCGGTTAGGAGTCGGGGCTTGAGGTGTGTCGCATGGCTGATAGAGCGACGAATATAGATTAGCTTGAGTGCCTGAAAAGAGTCGAGGGCGGCGGGCCGGTGCGGATCTCCGACCCCTTGGCCAATTGACCGCCCTCCTAAGTGCGTCGGGGGACCCCAAGGGGCACCTTGCGCGTTGGTAGCGGGCTATGGACCCAGAGCTGGAAGAAGATCACGGGGATGCACGTGAAGGGCATTGGGCCATTTTTCTTATAGGCCTGCTCTTTGCAGCGCTGATCGTGGGGGCAGCGTTTATCGCAATCGAATTGTTGCCAATGCTTGTAACGATTCCGGCTGACCCGCCTGTCCAGTCAGAGTAAGTGACCTGCTGCAAGTGGTAGTTGCCCTCTAAAGAGGGCGAGCCGGGGAATCAGACCCGGCCCGCGCGTTCCTGCTCTGACGCTTGCGCGTCCATCTGCTGAAGCTTTTTCATCAGGCGCCAGAGTTTCAGCTTTTCGTCGGGTGAAAGCTTGCGCCACGTGCGCTTGAGTTCGTCTAGGGTCATTGTCTCGCGCTCGGTCATGCCAGCCTCCCTGCCAGATATTCATGCACGCCTCGTAATAGCGATGCATAGAAGTTGTTGCCCGAGAGCGGGAGCAAGCTGTGTTCGCCCTCCCGTATGAGTAGGTCGATTGCGGCGAATGCATCTTCAGCCGTGCGGACAGGCACGCCGATCATCTGATGGGCGACTGTCTCGAACGTGGCGTCCGCGAGGTCGTTAGCCTGCTCGTTGGACCAATCGTCTGGATACTGGTTGAATGCGTCAACCTCGGCCCAATAACGCTGGATCAGCGCGGCCAACTCGCTTGGCCTGTCTATCGTTTGCAGCATGGGAATATCCCTCCCATTAGCGTTGTGAGTTGGTACCCGAATTGGTACCTAACACCGGGGACTAGGAGTGAAAATTGGTGAAGCCGAAGAGGGGGAGCGCGGGAAATTCGCGAGAAATCTAATGTAGTGGTGACTAGTGGTGACTGCGGAAAACGGACGGCCTCACATTTCAAGACCGGTGCCTTCAACCACTCGGCCACCCATCCAGCTTCGATATATAGGCTCTGGGGGTTCCGCGTGCGGCATAAAAGGTTGCGCGATCTAGGTCGCGCCCTCCCAGTGCAAACCGGGAACCTCGCCACGGCTTGTCCGTCGCAATGCCCGGATGTGGACTAGGACTCGGCAAACCCTCTGCGCCACCAGCACTCTAAAGCGAGGGCGAAGGGCTAGGACTAGGAGTCGCGTGCGCCGGTTATTTGAATGGTGGCGTGTAAATGGGCTCTACGACGACGGCCTTTTGATGGTGGCCGAAGCAGCCACCAAGCCCCACCGCCAATGTGGCGGCGATGGCGCAGGCAAGGAGCAGTCTCATTGGTCAGTCCCCCAAGGATTCTAACGGTATGCGTATGTCACCCGGGACTTCTTAAGAAGAGCTTACGGGGCGTCAGCCGAAGCCGAATGGTGCATCGCCCATCGGCTGTGCCAGATCCCGCGGGAAACTTGGTCTTAGGCTCCGCGTACTATCGATTAGTATCGATGTTTAGACCTCCCACGATCCTGCATGAGGACCATGAACCGAAAACCCGACACACTGAGGAGCAACATCGCGCGGGCCTACCTCATGCCCCTTAAAGGCTGGTGGCAGATCGTGAAGACAGTCGTGAGCAAGGCCGGGAGCGACAATCTCTCCGTGGTTGCGGCGGGCTGCGCCTTCTATGCGCTGTTCGCCATCTTCCCGGCGCTGACTGCCTCCATCTCGCTCTACGGGCTGACGGCGGACCCTGCGACCGTGGAGCGGCAGTTCAGCATGCTCAAGACCGTGCTGCCGCCGCAAGCCTATGACATCGTCATCGGCCAGATCCGCCGGATCGCCGAGACGTCGGGTCAGACGCTGGGCTGGAGCTTCGCGGTGAGCCTGGTGATTGCCTTGTGGAGCGCCAATCTCGGCACCCAGGCCATGTTCTCCGCCCTCAACATCGCGTATGGCGAGCCCGAGCGGCGCAGTCTGTTGCGGTTCTATCTGAGCGCCATCGGCTACACGTTCATTGGCATTCTCGGCGGCGTGGCCATGCTGTTCGCCATCGTCTATGTGCCGATCCTGTTCGCCGATGCCGGGCACCCCGAAGCCTATCAAAGGATCGTCCGGATCGCGCGATGGCCCGCCTTCGCGCTGCTCACGTTATTCCTGCTTGCGCTGATCTACCGTTTCGGCCCGAGCCGGATCAGCCCCCAGTGGCGCTGGATCACCGTGGGCTCCGTCTTCGCCGCATTGGTGTGGCTGCTCGCTTCCGTTTTGTTTTCGTACTACGTCTCGAATTTCGCCAACTACGATAGGATGTACGGCTCGCTCGGCGCAGTGATCATTCTTCTGCTCTGGCTCTACATCTCGTTCTACATCGTCTTGATTGGTGCCGAGATCAACGCGGCCATCGAGTCGCGCGCGAGCAAACCGGCGCCGGCGTAGGTGACCTACCAAAACTACGAACGAGGCGCCTGCCGTGGCGGCCAGCAGACCGACAGCGTGCGCATTGGCCGGATCGATGAAGCCTGCAATCAGCGGGTCCTTGACGATGATCTCGCCTGAGATCCAACCAAGCAAAGCCGCGCCCGCCCAGACGATGATCGGGAAGCGCTCGAGCAGCGAAATCACGATCGCCGCGCCCGCCATGATCAGCGGAATGCTGACAGCCAAGCCGAACATCAACAGGGCGTAGCTACCGCGGGCTGCCATGGCGATGGCGATGACGTTGTCGAGGCTCATCACCGCGTCGGCGATAGCGATGATCTTGACGGCGTGCCACAGGCTTCCCACCGGCTGGATGTTATCGTGGCTGCCGCTATCCTCGCCGGCGAGCAGCTTGATGGCGATCCAGAGCAAGAGCACGCCGCCGATCAGCTTCACATAGGGCATTGTCATCAGGGTGGTGATGAGCCCGGTGAACACCACGCGCAGGCCGATGGCGGCCAGGGTGCCGAACGCAATGCCCCAGGCGCGCTGCTTGGGTGGAAGCTGACGACAGGCAAGCGCAATGACCACGGCGTTGTCGCCGGACAATAGGAGGTCGATCCAGACAATCTGCAGTACGGCGAGCCAAAACTCTGGATCGTCCACGGTCATGCGGCTGATTTCCCCCTGGTACCCGAAGGCTCCCTTGGCCGGTCCCCTCAGGGTCCCTTCAGACCCGGCCGAAGGCGCTTACCATTTGTCGCGAAAAGCGGCAAAGGCAAGACGCGCATGTGGGGCAAAATCGCAGGTTTGAAGGTGAGGAGACGGCTCTACTCCCCCGGACCGCGTTGTTCCGGCGGGGACAAGTGCTCCCGGATCGCTTATGCTTAACGCGTCGGCAACGAATCGGGCCTCGGAGCCCAATCACGGGGAGGAACCTTTGCCAGCCATGGATCCCGTTCTACTGAACCCACTCATCGCCCTCATAGCGGGAATTCTAATCTTGCTGATGCCGCGGATCCTAAACTATGTCGTGGCGATCTACCTTATCGCCGTCGGCATTATCGGCCTCGCGCATCACTTCCAGTAGTTATGTCTGCGATCCAGTTTTCCCGTGTCTTTAACCACGAGCTAGAGACACGCCGGATACAGCTGTGCGCGGCCATATGTCTGGTGGAAAGCACCAATCAACAGCCTGGAACCGCATAGTCCAATGGCCTATAGTTCAATTCTCACGTTCACTTGCGAGGGAGGCGCCCGCGGGCGTCGGGGTTGGCATTCGCGGGCGTTCGAGCCAAGAGGCTTGTACGCATCCGCTCTCCCTTGTGACTGCGCTGGATGCCGCTGCGATTTACGTTTTGGCTAGACGAAGGTTAGCAAACCGGGTGATGGGGCAGGGCAACCGAGACAAGCGGAGTGCGGTTGAGAAGGACGGGCGTTCCGCCAGAGGACTCCGGCCGGCGATCGTACTTTGCCTGATGACGGCGCTGGTCGCCGCGAGCGCCTTCGGTGCCCGGGCCGCTTTCTACCCTATCCTCTTCTGGCCAGAGCGATCGCACGACGTGGTTGCGCAAGTTGCGAGCAAGGAGGAGAAGGACCGTCCGGTCGGCTATGTCTGGTCGGCGGCTCGCATTGACTCGGGATTGAGGCTCCGCGGTGCGGTTCCCTCCGAAGAGGATCGCCAGACGTTGCTCGGCATGGTCAAGGCGCATTTCCCCGACCTCAAAGTCGAGGAGGAACTGAAGGTCGTCGATGGCGGTCCGCCTCGAGATCAGTGGCTCGGCGCGGTCAGCTTCGGGTTGAAGCAACTCTCCCATCTCAAACGCGGTTCGGTGAAGCTGCTCAATGTGAGCTTGACCGTATCCGGCGAGGCGCGAAGCGGACCTGACTACATCGAGGTCAAGAAGGCATTGACAGGGCCCTTGCCGACGGGATTGACCGTCAAGGAGGACAGCGTACGGGCGCCGATGGCTGATCCGTTTGTGTTCCGTGCCGATCTAGGCATCAATGCACTTAGTCTCACCGGGAGCGTACCGAGCGAGGACGCGCGCAAGCAGGTGAGGGAGCTGTCACGGCAGCTCTTCGCGCGGCCGGGGCTCGACGACCGTCTCGAGGTGGCCTCTGGCGCACCCAAGAACTGGGACGAGGCGGTGATGGCGGCCCTCCGGGCGCTCAGCCGGCTCGAGTCGGGAAAGGTCGCGCTTTCGGGTCTCGCGGTCACCATCGAGGGCATGGCACCGGACCGGGGAACCGCCGTTGCCGTGTCCTACCAACTGCGCCGCGATTTGCCGAAACTGTTCTCGACATCGGAGAGCATCAAGTGGAAGGAGGCGAGCGCTCCGCACGGCATGGCAGCGGAAGTCCTTCCCCGTATCAAGGCGTTCGCGCGGACCAACGGTAAATTGCCCATGGGCGAGCTTCCGCCGCTCGTACCGCTGGTCGATGCACAATGACCGGCGCCGGCGGGCCGGCCCATAGCCTCAATCGTTGACCCCGAAGAAGACACCGATAGCCTCCACCGGTTCTTGCTCCTGGAGCACCGGCGCATGGCCCTGCTCGGGTACCGTCATGGCACGCAGGTTCGGATGGCGCTCGATCATCGCCTCCAGCGTATCGGCGCTGAGCAGGTCTGAGTGCTCTCCGCGCAGCACGAACACCGGCACTTGGCCGAGCGCCACGAACTGCGGCCAGAGATCCGGCACCGGGCGGCTCAGATCGACGGTCCCGATGGCCCGGGCAAGCTTGCGGTCATAGGACAGCACGAGCCGTCCCTTGCGCTCCTCGAACACGCCCCGTGCCATCTGGTCCCACTGCGCATCGGTGAAGTCCGGAAAGCCCCGCCCGTTGATCTCGCGCATGATCATGACGGCGTCGGCCCAGGTCTTCGGCACCGGCATTCGGCCGACATAGCTCACAATGCGGGCGAGCCCGCGCGTCTCGATCACGGGGCCGATATCGTTGAGCACGACCGCCCCCATCGCCGTGGGCCGGAGCGCGGCCATCATCATGGCGATGATGCCGCCGCGCGAGGTGCCGACGACCCCCACGCGCCGTAAGCCTTGCACCGTCAGGAAGTCGAGTACGTCCAGGAGTTCGATATAGGGGACGTAGTGGCGCCAGTTGGAATCGTGCTCCGACAGTCCGCGCCCGCGATAGTCGAGGCAATAGACGTTGCGGGGTTTCTCGGGATGCGTGGAGAGGTAGGTGGCGAGGGTATGGAAGTCACGGACGTTGCGGGTGAGACCCGGCAAACAGATCACACTCCGGAATCGTTCGTCCGGCGCGGGATAGTGGCGAACGTAGAGTCTGAGATCGTCGAACGACTCGTAGAAGATGTCTCGCCACGGCTTGCCGTCAAGCTCTGGCATCGTCAACCAGCCAACCTTGGGAGCGTATTCGGGTTGCAGCACGCGCGTTTCGCGCTGCGGTCATGAACTTGATGGGGGAACAAGCCTGGAAAAGTCAACCGGGAACGTGGGGCCGGCGGCTATGGCGCAGTTTGCGCAGGGATGATCGCCACCGACGCCGTCTCCGAGGGGGCGACCTTGCGGCCGCGATTGAGGTCCTGCACGAGATGAAGTGCGTCCTTCGGGCCGGACAGCCGTGAGCGGTAGAGCTGCAGCGTCTCCATGATGATGATCACGTAACGCCTCGTCTCGGTGAAGGGAATGCGCTCGATCCAATCGATAGGATCGACATCCGGTCGGCGTGGATCGCCGAATGTCTCCATCCATTCTTTGACGCGGCCAGGGCCGGCGTTATAGGCGGCCAGCGCCAGGAAGTATGAGCCGCTATAGCTGTCGATCAAGTCGCTCAAGAACGCCTCGCCGAGCTGTGAGTTGTAGACGGGGTTGGTGAGCTGGGCCTGCGAGTACTGCACCTTGTAGCGCCGCGCCACGCCCCGGGCGGTGGCCGGCATCAGCTGCATGAGGCCGCTTGCGCCTACCGGGCTTTTGGCGGCGGCATTGAATTCGCTTTCCTGGCGGGACAGCGCATGCACGAGCGCCGGGTCTACCCGCTCCTCCAAGAGGCTCTTGAAGGTTGGCATGACGCCCACGGGAAGGGCGTAATCGCCCATCTGCAGGTCGCGGTTGAAGGCGATCTTCGAGAGCCGGAGTGCTATCTGGTTCCTATCGAGGGCCTTGGCGAGCTCGGCGAGCAGCACGACCTCGGCGGCATTGTCGAGGTTGCGGGACAGCGCCAAGAAGAACTGCGGCGTCAGCCATTCGAGATTCGCCGCCTTGGCGACGCCCATCGCGCGGACAGCCTTGCGGCTCATGAAGCGGTCGATATCGGCTTGGGTCGGAACGGGGGTCGACGTGACCTCGAGTCGCGCGGGCCTTGGATCGAGGGCCTGCCGCCCAAGCTGGCCATAGAAGTACTGCGGGTACTTTGCGGCGCCGTGGAAATGAATAACCGCCGAGCCGCGGTCTCCGAGTGCGAGCGCCGTCCGTCCCAGCCAGTACTCTCCGAGGGCGATGTTCCGCGAGTTCGTCGCCGCCCGGCGCAGGCCCTGGAAATGCCGCAAGGCCGTGTGCGGCTCGTTGAGGAAGCGTAGCGCAATCCAGCCTGCCAGAAACTCCGCCTCGATATAGTCGTCGCCCGTGGTAAGGCCATGTTTGGCTGCGATCTCGTAGGCGGTGCGGGGATGCCCGTCATTGAGTGCCGCACGAACGTTGATACGCCGTTCGACCCACCATTCGTTCAGATCCAGCAGGATGTTTGGCTGAAGCGGCGCATCGAGCAGGAGCTTGAAGGCCTGAAGACGCTGGTCCTTGTCCTTGGTTCGTCTCAGCCACTGAATGTTGTTGAAGCGCAGGCCGATATCGGCTTTGACGGCATCCTCCGGCAAAGCGCTTAGCAGCTTTCCGGCATTGTCGCCGCGCTTGATCACGGCGATGCGGGCGTCGACTTTCTTCTGCTCTTCCGCGGGAAGCATCTTGGCCACGCGCAGCGCTGCGGGAGCGGCCGAGGCTTTGTCCGGGTAGAGGATGGCGTCGATACGCGCCCGATGATGCTCGTGGGTGAGTGTCTTGCCGAACTTGTCGAGGATCTTCTTCTCGACGTCCTCGTTCAGCCTGTGGTCGCACCAGGCGGAGACGACGAGGTCTTTCGCCGCGGCCTCGTTGCCTTCCTTGAGATAGACGCTGGCCAGTGCCGCCTTGCCGGCGCCGGTTTGCGGCGCCGAAGGGCCGAAGAACGTCCTGATCTGCTCCGGAGATGCATCCCTGAGGAACAGCGACGTCTCGGCCTTCTCACGAAGATCGTCTTGGCCGGGCCATTCCGGATGAGTGAGGCGGAACTGCTCGACAGCTTCCGGATCCAGCATCGTGCTCTTGTTGTGCTTGTAGCGGTACCACAGACCGAAGGCGAGCACGGCCGGATCGCTGACCTTCGCGGCCGTCTCGTCGATGGTGCCGTTGTGGCGCATGATAAATCTGAGCCGGCTCTCGTCGTCGGAAGTGAGCTTGTAGGCGAGCAAGGGTTTCAAGATGGACGCGTAGTCGAGGGCAGGCTCCGCCGCTTTCGGGCTCATCGGGTCGCGGTTGGGATTGATATCTGGCACCGGGACATTGATCAGCGCGGGGGAGGGCGCCTCCTGAGCCGCGGTCGCTTCGGCCGCAACCTCTTCGGAGACGGCATCCGACGCCTGGTCGGTCGCTTCCGATTGTGGGACTTCCGGATTGTGGGGGGGCGCAGGGATAGCGGCGACCGTCGTCGTGTTGTCCGCGGGTGCCATATCGGCCGCAGGCGTGGTCTCCGGGCCGGCCGTCCCCGCGTTGTCTAGGACTGCCAGCACTGTTTCGGGCATCCCGGCCGTTGTCGTGTCCGGACTGGCGTCCTGCGCCTCCGCGGGCAGGTCGGGGCGCTCCGGATTGCGGTCGGGCAGCGGAACGGGCGCGGCGGCCACTGGGCCAACGGCCAAGCACGCCAAGGCGACAAGAAAAGGCAGATGGTGCGCGCGAATGCGTTTCATCTCGTCGATCGGTACCGGTTACGACCTGGGTCTGGCGGTCAGGACGTCCCCCCGACCGGGGAGCCGCGACGATAAAAGTCACGCTAGTGTATCTAAATTGAACAATGTCTGAAAGATTCCGGCGGAAAAATGACTGTTTCACTGTCCCTAACGTGAGAAGAGCGGTGAGAAGAGCTGCCTAAGCCTCTTGCGGCCATGGACTTTCCATGAGCGCGAGTCGGTGCGTTTCGCTATCCTTTCCTTAACGAGGGACTCTCGCGGAAGCGCCCCTCGGCTTGCTGCGTCAACCCCGAGCCCCTATTGTCCGCCGGACTTTTCCATCGGATCTCCGAGAACAATCGCTTCGCCAAGGAGCTTTCGCTTTGTCCATGCCGCCGTTTCAAGGTTCGATCACGGCCCTTATCACACCCTTCAAGGATGGCTCGCTCGACGAGGCGGCCTTCCGCAAGCTTGTGGAGTGGCAGATCGACCAGGGCACCCATGGCCTCGTCCCGTGCGGCACGACGGGGGAGTCGCCCACGCTCACGCATGACGAGCATCGGCGCGTCATCGAGCTGTGCATCGAGGCCGCTGCTGGCCGCGTGCCGGTCATCGCGGGAACGGGTTCCAATTCAACGGCCGAGGCCGTGGCGCTGACGCGCCACGCGAAGGCGGCCGGTGCCGACGGCGTTCTCGTGGTGACGCCCTATTACAACAAGCCGACCCAGGAAGGGCTCTATCTCCACTACAAAGCGATCAACGATGCAGCCGACATCCCGATCGTGATCTACAACATCCCCGGCCGCAGCGTGGTCGACATGTCGGTCGACACCATGGCGCGCCTCTTCAAGCTCAAGAGCATCGTGGGCGTAAAGGACGCAACTGCGAATATGGCGCGAGTCAGCCAGCAGCGCGCGGCGCTCGGCCACGACTTCGTCCAGCTCTCCGGCGAGGACGCAACCGCGCTGGGCTTCATGGCCCATGGCGGCGCCGGCTGCATCTCGGTGACCGCCAATGTGGCGCCCGCACTCTGCGCCGAGTTCCAGCTCGCCTGCCTTGGCGGAAACTACAAGCGCGCGTTGGAGATCCAGGACCGCTTGATGACGCTGCACGACGCTTTGTTCGTGGAATCGAATCCGGGCCCCGTGAAGTATGCGGCCTCGAAGCTCGGGCTGTGCTCGGCCGAGACGCGGCTCCCGCTCGCGCCCATCGCGCAAGCCTCGCGCGCCCGCGTCGATGCGGCGATCGCGGCCGTAGGCCTTGCCGCCGTTTAGCTCTTGCGAAGGGTCCTGCCATGGCGCCGAAGCGCGAGAGCGGAAAGCTCGTCGCCGAAAACCGCAAAGCCCGCTTCAACTTTGAAATTGAGGACACGATCGAGGCCGGCATCGTGCTGACTGGCTCCGAGGTGAAGTCGCTGCGTAGCGGCAAGGCGAACATCGCGGAATCCTATGCCTCCAACGAACGGGGCGAGCTCTATCTGATCAACGCGCATATCGCCGAATATGCCGGTGCCGCGCGCGACGGCCACGAGCCGACCAGGCCCCGCAAGCTCCTGCTGCACAAGCGCGAGATGGCGCGGCTCTTGGGCGCCATCCAGCGGGAAGGCATGGCGCTCGTGCCGCTCAGGCTCTATTTCAATGCGCGCGGTATCGCCAAGATCCAGCTAGGGCTTGGCCGCGGCAAGAAGGTCTACGACAAGCGCGAGACGGAGAAGAAGCGCGACTGGGAACGCCAAAAGGGCCGGCTCATGCGGGAGAAGGGGTGAAGATGGGAGAGGGTGCCGCCCGACCATGTAAGCCCGGGCATGCTGGTGCCGCCGATCGGCTTGCCGGCGACGGACGGGCGCAAGGTTGATCTCGCCACGTTGTCCGGCCGCAGCGTGATTGCGGTTTATCCCTGGACCGGCCGTCCCGGAATGCCCAACCCGCCCGACTGGGACGACATCGGAGGCGCCCACGGCTCGACGCCGGAGCTCGAGGGCTTCCGCGATCTCCATGCGCGGTTTGCCGAGGAGGGAGCCTCGCTCTTCGGGCTCAGCCTCCAGCCGACGGACTATCAGCAGGAAGTGGTGGCGCGCCTGAGCCTGCCCTTCCCGCTATTGAGCGACGCCAGAGGCAGCTTCTCCGAGGGCTTGTCCCTGCCCACGTTCCGAGCAGGCAAGGAAACCTACTTGAAGAGGCTCACGCTTGTCGTGGCAGGAGGCCGGATCGCGCAAGTCTTCTATCCCGTGTCCGATCCTGCGGGCCACGCGGCGGAGGTTCTCGCCTGGCTTGAAACGCAAGGGTAAAGCTCGACCGCGGGTTCGGCCTTCGCTGTCAATCGCCCATGGCGTCGTCTTCGGCGTCCTCGACCGAGTAGCCGAGCTTGTCCAACCCTTCCTCCAGATAGTCGGACAGGAGGGGGATGCCCAAAAGATAGTCTTCGGTGCGGTTGGTCCGCTCGGTCCGCGCGGTTTCCATGGCCTCTTCGAGCTCTTCCGGCGCGAACGAGCCGCGGCCGACCCAAGTGAGCGCCACCAGGCTCACTTGCTCGTCCTCGTTGAGATCGTGGATGAACTCTTTCAGCTCGGCCAAGGTGGAGTCGTCGGCGAAATCCTCGAGGATGGAGTCCGCATCGCGGTCGGAGGTGGCGCTATCGTCCCACGCGCCGACCTTGGCGCCGTATTCCCGCGCCTTGAGAATGATAAAGCCGACCTTGGTGGGCGAAATCTCCAACCCCGCCATGGGGGACCTCCTCGAAACCCGCTCAGCGACTTCGCGGAAGCATGCCCGAGTTGGCAGGCGCCAGCAACTCAGTCTTTGAGACTTGCGGCGGCTTCGCGGACGACGCTCTCGAACATGGGTGTGGTGAGCCGGCCGGTGTTCGTGTTCTGGCGCGAGCAATGATAGCTGTCGAACAGAATGAGCCCGCCTGGAAGGAGATGGCGCGCACCGTGGGCGAAAGGGAAGTCGCGCTTCTTCAGCCGAAGCGCATCGAGGAGGCTGTCATGGGCGATGCGGCCGATGGCGAGCAGGGCGCGCAGATTCGGCAACGCGTCCATACGCGCGATCAGGAATTGCCGGCACTGCTTGATCTCGTCGGGCTTCGGTTTGTTGGCGGGCGGCACGCATCGCACCGCGTTGCTGATCATGCAGTCGACGAGGGTGAGCGAGGCCGGCGCCGACACGTCGTGGTGGCCCCGTGCGAGCCCCATCTTGAGCAGGGTGCGATAAAGCAGCTCGCCCGCGTGGTCGCCGAGAAACGGCCGGCCGGTACGGTTGGCGCCTCTCAGCCCCGGCGCAAGCCCGACAATGAGAAGCCGCGCGGTCTCAGGCCCGAACGAGGGGACGGCTCCATTGAACCAATCGGGGTGCGCGGCCGCATTGTCCTGGCGGTAGGCCACGAGGCGCGGGCAGAGTGGGCAATCCTTGGGCGGCTCGGGCAGGGCGGGCGAGGGTGTCATATCGCCATGCCTAGCGCCTGAGCTCGCCCGGCACCAGCCGATGGCGCGGGATTAGGTCTCGATCAGGTCGCCGGGCTCGAACTCGTCGAGCGGTCCAGGCTCCGGCCGGCGCCGCTGCTCGCGCTGCGTGCGCTCCGCGGGATCGCGGCCGATCTCGGCCTGCAGGCTCGCCAGATCGATGAACTGATCGGCTTGGCGGCGGAGTTCGTCGGCAACCATGGGCGGGTTCGTCGAGAGCGTCGAAACGACGGTTACGCGCTTTCCCTTCTGCTGCAACGCCTCGACGAGGGAGCGAAAATCGCCATCGCCCGAGAACAGCACGAGATGATCGAGATGATCGGCGAGTTCCATGGCATCGACCGTAAGCTCGATGTCCATGTTGCCCTTGACCTTCCGCCGGCCCGCGGCGTCCACGAACTCCTTGGTCGGCTTCGTGACCATGGTGTAGCCGTTATAGTCGAGCCAATCGATCAGGGGACGGATCGACGAGTATTCCTGATCCTCGGCCAGCGCCGTGTAATACAGCGCGCGCACCAGCTGACCTTTCGTACGAAAGAACGAGAGCAGGCGCTTGTAATCAATATCGAAGGAGAGAGACTTGCCGGCCGCGTAAAGATTGGCGCCGTCGATGAAGAGAGCAATGCGCTCCGTCGGATAGAAATGCATTTCGTGTCCTAACACTCAAAAAATAAAGCGGCCTGCGCTACAAGAAACCGAAACAACGCATCCAAATAGACAACATAGGTACGGTAAGGTCGCTCGGCAATTGGTCGCAACCGCGCAGACATTGGTAGGTTTGGGTTCAAATTGTCCTGGACCTTGGGGGACTCCTGCCGAGACCGTCGCGCGGGCCGTTCGCGAAATGGAGCGCGCCGGGGTCACGGTCGTGGCGCTATCCGGGTTCTATGAGACAGCGCCCGTGGGTCGCGCTGGGCAAGCGCCTTACGTCAATGCCGCCGCTCTGATTGATACTGCGCTCCCCCCAGAGGCGCTGCTGAGATTGCTGAAGGGGATCGAGCGCAGAGCGGGGCGCCGTGGCGGGAGCCCATGGGGCCCTCGCACGCTCGATATCGACATTCTGGACTACAAGGGCCGCGTCAAGCATTGGCAGAGGCTGCGGCCCCGGTTCGCCCGGGCGGGTCCAAGACCGCTTGTTTTGCCCCATCCCTGGATCGAAACGCGGCTGTTTGTCCTGCGTCCGCTCCTCGATGTCGCGCCCGATTGGCGGCATCCTGTCACCAAACGGACCGCCCGAGCCCTGTTACGGAAGGCAGCGGTTAGGCGCGAAGGTCAAGTCATGCGAAAGCTTTAGGCGTCGTTCGACTTGCCAGCCCGCTGCGAACTGCATAAATAGGGGCTAAATCCGGCCAATTTCAAAAGGATCAGCTGATGGCTCGCGTCACCGTCGAGGACTGCATCGACAAGATTCCGAACCGCTTCGAGCTCGTGCTGCTCGCCAGCCACCGTGCCCGCACCATTTCCGCGGGCGCCCAGATCGCCGTACAGCGGGACAACGACAAGAACCCCGTAGTGGCGCTCCGCGAGATCGCCGAGAAGAAGATCGCCCCCGACGATCTCAAGGAAGATTTCATCCACTCCATGCAGAAATATGTCGAGGTGGACGAGCCGGAGGCGGAGGCTGTGCCGAGCTTGTCGCAGGACACGCGCATGCCGGTGCTCGGTCAGGACGATCAGTCGTCCGATACGCACATCGACCGCATGACCGAGGAAGAGCTATTGCGCCGGATGGCGACGCAGGCGCCTTCGGATGGCTCGAATGCGGGACCCCGCGCACGCTGAGTCTGACGGGATCTCAAGGCGCGGTACGTTACGCATCGCCCCGCCGCGCCGTCATTCCGGTGGGCGCCGGAATCCGGAAAGACCGGCTTCGATTGCGCGGGCCGGAGGGTTGGCCCGCGCCGGGACCATGAACGTGCCGCGCTCCCTGTCTTCCATCGGGGCCGCCCCATGACTCGCCAATACGAGCTTGTGGAGCGGGTGCTGAGCTATCAGCCGAGCGCCAACGAGGCGCTCCTGAACCGCGCTTACGTTTATGCCATGAAGGCCCATGGCAATCAGAAACGCGCCTCCGGGGCGCCGTACTTCTCTCACCCCCTCGAAGTCGCCGCGATCCTCGCCGAGATGCGCCTCGACGACGCGACCATCGCTACGGCGCTTCTCCACGATACGATCGAGGATACCGACGTCACACGGGCGGAGATCGATACCCTGTTCGGCCCGGAGATCGGCACGCTTGTCGACGGCCTGACCAAGATCAAGAAGCTCGACCTGGTCACCAAGAAGGCCGAGCAGGCTGAGAATTTCCGCAAGCTCCTGCTCGCCATTTCCAGCGACATCCGCGTGCTGCTCGTCAAGCTCGCCGACCGTCTCCACAACATGCGCACGCTCGAGCACATGAAGCCGGCCAAGCGTATGATCATCGCCGAGGAGACCATGGACATCTATGCGCCGCTCGCCGGCCGCATGGGGATGCAATGGCTCCGCGAAGAACTGGAGGACCATGCTTTCCGCTGGCTCAACCCTGAAGCCTACGCTGCCGTGGTGGAACGGCTGAAGATCCTGCGCGAGCGCAACCAGGGCCTGATCGACGAGATCGAGAATGCGATGACCACCAAGCTGAAGGAGGCAAAGGTCAAGGGCATTGTCGCCGGCCGCGAGAAGAAGCCTTATGCGATCTGGAGCAAGATGGAGCGGAAGCAAATCTCGCTTGAGCAGCTCTCCGACATCTACGGCTTCCGCATCGTGGTGCCGGAGGTGCCGGACTGCTATCACGCCCTTGCCGTGGTACACACGACTTGGCATGTCGTGCCGGGACGCTTCAAGGACTACATCTCAAACCCCAAGCAGAACGACTACCAGTCGATCCACACGACGATCATCGGCCCGCGCCATCAGCGCGTCGAGCTGCAAATCCGCACCGAGAAGATGCATTCCATTGCCGAGTACGGCGTGGCCGCGCATGCCCTCTACAAGGACATGAACGGCGCCAATGGCGCCAACCGGGTGCCGTCGCAGGATTCCAACGCCTATCGCTGGCTGCGCCATCTCGTCGGCATGCTGCTCGATGGCGACAATCCGGAAGAGTTTCTCGAGCACACCAAGCTCGAACTGTTTCAGGACCAGGTTTTTTGCTTCACGCCGAAAGGACGGCTGATCGCCTTGCCGCGCGGTGCGAATTGCATCGACTTCGCCTATGCGGTCCACACCGACGTTGGCAACACATGCGTCGGCGCCAAGATCAATGGCCGGCCCATGCCACTCGCGACGGCGCTGCGCAACGGCGACGAGGTCGAAATCATTTGTTCCGAGGCACAACGGCCGCCGGTTGCATGGCAGAGCCTCGCCGTGACCGGCAAGGCGCGTTCCGCTATCAGGCGCGCGACCCGCGACGCCGTGCGCGCGCAATACGGCAAGCTCGGCCGCGAGATCCTCGATCGGGCGTTTCATCGCCGGGGCAAGACCTTTAGCGAGGAGAGCCTCGGCGTGGCGCTTGGCCGCCTATCGCAGAAAACCGCGGAGGACATCATGGCGGCGGTCGGTCGCGGCGAGCTCGCATCGGCCGACGTGGTGCGCGCTGTGTTTCCCGAGGAGATACCGCAGGAGCCTCCCAAGCGCCGGCGTAAGGTGAAGCGCACCGACGAGGGCTGGTTCGGGCTCGGCAAGGTGATGGGCCTCAAGTTCCGCTGGCCCGGGTCGAGCGGCAAGGAGCGCAGCGCAGGCTCGGGCGGCATTCCCATCCGGGGCCTGCGCGGCGATCTTCCCGTGAACTTCGCCGAAGGGGGGGCCGTCCCCGGCGACCGGATCGTGGGCATCCTTACGCCGGGGCAGGGCATAACCGTATACCCCATCCACGCCGACGCCTTGAAGGCGTTCGACGAGGAGCCGGAACGCTGGATCGACATTACCTGGGACATCGACGAGGACGATCCGCAGCGTTTTCCTGCCAGGATCGCGGTCACGGCGATGAACGAGCCGGGAAGCCTCGCCCAGATCGCGGCCGTGATCGGCGAGGGGGACGGCAATATCGGCAACATCAAGATGATCAACCGGGTGCCGGACTACACCGAGATGTTGATCGATCTTGAGGTCTGGGACCTGCAGCACCTCAACGAGATTCTTGCCGGATTGCGGGCCAAGGACGTGGTGAGCAGCGCCGCCAGGGCGGAAGGCTGAACCCTGGCAGATGGAGAAAACACAGCCCAAATATGGTAGGGCACTGTCGCCCAGGGGCTGGTATCCGAGGCCCGATATCGTCGGACGCCGGGCCTTCGTCCTGTGAGCGAGGTGGTAATGCTGTTCAAGCGCCGCGAAGCGGAGAGCTTTCTGGAGCGGCTACGCGTTCATCTTTGGCCGCGCCGCAGCTGGAGCCGCTCGACCCGCTACTTCGTGCATCGCGTGCGCCGTTTGAGCGCCACGCCGCACGCCGTGGCGCTGGGTTTCGCGGCGGGCGTGTTCGCCGCCACCACGCCCTTTCTCGGCGCTCACATAATCCTGGCGGTGCTGCTAGCCTGGATCGTCGGCGGCAGCATCGTTGCCGCCATCCTCGGAACCTTCGTCGGCAACCCGCTGACCTATCCCTTGTTCTGGGTCGGGACCTACGAGGTCGGCCATCTGATGCTGGGCGGAGACGCCGACAAGTCGCCGGTGGATCTCTCGAGCGGCATCTTCCAGACCTCCCTCGATCAGCTTTGGCCGATCGTGAAGCCGATGTCGCTCGGTGCCATCCCTATTGGATTTGGGCTCGCGGCCTTGAGCTATGCGCTCGTCAGGCCGGCGGTCAACGCCTATCAGCATCGCCGGCGCGAACTGCGATCCTCCGTGGAGACGCAATGACCGCTCCTCCCATCAGGCTCGGCATCAATATCGACCATGTGGCGACCTTGCGGAACGCACGGGGGGGCGTGCATCCCGATCCCTTGCGCGCGGCAAAGCTGGCCGTCGAAGCCGGGGCCGACAACATCACGGCACATCTGCGGGAAGACCGCCGTCACATCCGCGACGACGATATCGCGCGGCTGATCGCCGAGCTCGATTGCCCGCTCAATCTCGAAATGGCGGCGACGCCCGAGATGACGGCGATTGCGCTGAAGACGAAGCCCCACGCCGCTTGCGTCGTTCCCGAGAAGCGCACGGAGCGGACCACCGAAGGCGGGCTCGACGTGGTCGCGCAGTTCAACACGCTGACCCCTGTCGTCGCCGCGCTGGTGGAGGCCGGCATCCATGTGTCGCTGTTCATCGCATCTGAGTGGCGCCAGATCGAGGCGGCCTCCCGCTTGGGGGCGCCGGCCATCGAGATCCATGTCGGCGCCTGGTGCGATGCACTCGCCGAAGGCCGTTGCGACGAGGCGGAGGCGGAATGGCGCGCCATCAAAGAGGGCGCACATCTCGCCCGCGGGCTCGGTCTGGAGGTGCACGCCGGCCACGGCCTTGACTACACGACCGCGGAAACCATCTCGGCGCTGCCCGAGATTGTCGAGCTCAATATCGGCCACTTCCTGATGGGCGAAGCGCTGTTCGTCGGGCTTGGCGAGAGCATTCGGCGGATGCGCGCGGCGATGGATCGAGGACGTCAGAAGGCACCGCGCCGCACCGCCGAAGCGAGGGCGGGCACCGCGGGATGATTATCGGTCTTGGCAACGACATCATCGACATCCGCCGTGTCGAACGAACCATCGAGCGCTATGGCGAGCGGTTCCTGTTACGGGTCTTCACCGACATCGAACGTCGCAAGTCCGAGGGCAGGGCCCTGCGTGCCGCCTCATACGCCAAGCGCTTCGCCGCCAAGGAGGCTTGCGCCAAGGCGCTTGGCACGGGCTTTCGCCGCGGCGTCTTTTGGCGCGATATGGGCGTCGTAAATTTGCCCTCTGGGCGCCCCACACTGGAGCTCACAGGAGGCGCCGCGCGCGTGCTGCGGGAGCTGACGCCGGAGGGACACGAGGCGCGCATCGATCTGACCATCACCGATGATTTCCCGACCGCCCAGGCGATCGTCATCATCTCTGCATTGAAGGTTCCGGT
The DNA here is from genome assembly GCA_964447575.1 of uncultured Methyloceanibacter sp. Classification (GTDB taxonomy): domain Bacteria; phylum Pseudomonadota; class Alphaproteobacteria; order Rhizobiales; family Methyloligellaceae; genus Methyloceanibacter. Next base: position 2,853 of record CAYUTT010000002.1, on the reverse strand, counting down.
ACGCGATTGAGCCTTTGCCTGATCCCCCGGACGGGCTATAGGGGCGCCTGTCCTTGGGGGACGGGGGGCTACCGGGCAACAACCGAGGAGAGCTTCCGCATGAGCGTGGACGCCGAAAAGATGGAAGCAAAGGGCAGCACGAGGGACACGATCCGCGTCATTATTCACGCGCTGATCCTCGCGCTCATCGTGCGGGTGTTTCTGTTCCAGCCGTTCAATATCCCTTCCGGCTCCATGATCCCGACGCTCTTGATCGGCGATTACCTTTTCGTCTCGAAGTACAGCTATGGCTATAGCCGCTATTCGTTCCCCTTCGGGTTCGACCTGTTCCCGGGACGTATTTGGGCAGCCGATCCCGAACGCGGAGACGTCGTCGTGTTCAAGCTGCCGCGCGACAACGAGACGGACTATATCAAGCGCGTGATCGGTCTCCCCGGCGACGAGATTCAGATGATCCACGGTGTGCTGCACATCAATGGCGACGCGGTGCCGAAGGTGAAGACCACCGACTACGTGGTGACCGAGCCGTCTGGCCGCGAGCGGCGCATGGCGCGCTATACCGAGACGCTGCCCAACGGCGTGAGCTATCCGGTGCTTGACCTTGTCAAGGACGGCTTCGGCGACAACACGGAGGTCTACAAGGTACCCGAAGCGCATTTCTTCATGATGGGCGACAACCGAGACAACTCCACCGACAGCCGCTTTCTGTCGGAGGTCGGTTTCGTGCCGTTCGAAAATCTCGTGGGGAAAGCGCAAGTGATCTTCTTCTCGATCCATGAGGATTCGAGCTTCTGGGAGTTCTGGCGTTGGCCCACGGAAGTTCGCTGGGACCGTATCTTCATGGCGGTACGTTAGAGCCTTGCCCAAGCGGCGGACCACGGATCTCGGCCAGCTCTGTACCAGGCTCGGGCACGATTTTCAGAACCCCGCGCTTCTCACGCTGGCCTTGACGCATGCGAGTGCGCGCGCCGGCGCCAAGCCGAACGAGGATAACGAGCGGCTCGAATTCCTGGGCGATCGCGTGCTCGGGCTCGCCGTAGCGGAGCTGCTGACCGACCGCTTTCAGGACGCGAGCGAAGGTGAGCTCGCGCGCTGGTTCAATCATCTGGTGCGCACCGAGACGTGTGCGGAGGTTGCGCAAAGCTGGTCGCTTGGTGATTTCATCCTGATGAGCGGCGGGGAGGCGGGGTCTGGCGGCCGGAACAAGCGAACGATCCTCGCCAATACCTGTGAGGCGGTGCTCGGGGCCGTTTTCGCCGACGCGGGCTACGGGACGGCGCGCGCCTTGGTTCACCAGGCCTGGGAGCCACATCTTGAAGATCTGGACCAAGCCGCCCCGGACGCAAAGTCTGTGTTGCAGGAATGGGCCCAAGGCAACCAGCTACCCTTGCCGCGCTACGTCGAGATCGCTCGCGAAGGTCCCGATCATGCCCCCCGCTTCACGACCGAGGTGCAAGTCGAGGGCTTGGACCCCGAGCGGGGCGAGGGCGCGAACAAGCGACAAGCCGAGCAGGCGGCCGCGCTTGCCATGCTCATGCGCGAGGGCATCTGGCGCCCGGCGGCCGATGTCTGAGAGCACGAGCCACCCCGGGACTCGCTGCGGCTTCGTGGCGTTGATCGGTGCGCCCAATAGCGGCAAGTCGACCATTACCAATGCGCTGGTCGGCGCCAAGGTCTCCATCGTCACGCACAAGGCCCAGACCACGCGCGGGCCGGTGCGGGGGATCGCGCTGGTTGGAGACGCGCAAGTCGTCCTGGTCGACACGCCCGGCATCTTTCAGCCCAAGCGCAAGCTCGACCGCGCCATGGCCCAGGCCGCTTGGGACCGGGCGGCGGACGCCGATATCGTGGCGCTTGTGATCGACGCAGCGCGAGGCCTCGACGAGAAGCTTGCCCCCATCGTCGAGCACCTGCCGGCGATCAGGCGGCCGGCGATCGCCATCCTCAACAAGATCGATCTCGTAAAGAAGCCGGATTTGCTGCAGCTCACGGCGGAACTTCTCGCCTGGAAGGCCTTCGACCAGGTGTTCATGGTCTCCGCCCTCACCGGCGACGGCATTTCCGACCTCAAGGCCTATCTGGCGGAGGCGGTGCCGGCGGGTCCCTGGCTCTTTCCGGAGGATCAGCTTTCCGACGCCTCGCTCCGCCAGACTGCCGCTGAGATCACCCGCGAGAAGCTGTTCCTCAGGTTGCACGAGGAGCTTCCCTACGCACTTACCGTCGAGACCACGGACTGGAAGGAGCTGAGGGACGGCAGCGTCCGCATCGAGCAGACCATCTATGTGGAGCGCGAGAGCCAAAGGCGCATCGTGCTCGGCGCCAAGGGCGCCATGATCAAGGAGATCGGCTCCGCCGCCCGCGCGGAGATTGCCGAAATCGCGGGCGCGCCTGTCCACCTCTTCCTATTCGTCAAGGTGCGCGAGCGCTGGGGCGAAGATCCCGAGCGCTTCCGCGAGATGGGTCTGGACTATCCCAAAGGATAGGCCAAGCTAGTCCCATGGACTGGAGCGACGAAGGCATCTTCTTGGGCGGCAAGCCGCTCGGCGAAGCGAACCTGATCGCCGAGATTCTGACGCTCGAGCACGGCCGCCATCTGGGCCTCGTGCGGGGCGGGCGGTCGCGGCGCATCCGCCCCACGCTTCAGCCTGGCAATCTGGTCCGCGTCACCTGGCGCGCGCGGCTCTCCGAGCATCTCGGCGGTTTCAACGTCGAGCTGATGGAGGCACACGGCGCGCGCGCGCTCGACGATGCGCGCGCGCTCGCCGCCATCGGCACGCTCGCCGGCCTCGCCAAGCTCCTCCCGGAGCGCGATCCGCATCCCGAGCTCTATGCCACGACGCTGCATGTGCTGCG
>CAYUTT010000001.1:0-22761 GCA_964447575.1 uncultured Methyloceanibacter sp. | reverse complement strand
TTCGTGCTTCCCGGCGGCACGCCGGCCGCGAGCTTCCTGCATCTTGCGCGCACGGTGTCGCGCCGGGCGGAGCGGCTGATCGTGGCGCTGGCTTCGCGCCCGGACGAGCCGGTGGGCGATGCCGCCCTGCGCTACGTCAACCGGCTGTCAGACCTTTTGTTTGTCGCCGCGCGATACGCCAACGACAAAGGCGCCTCCGATGTGACTTGGGTGCCCGGCAAGAATCGCTGATGGAATCGGCGGTGCCCTTGTGTTTGTCCCTCTCCACGACACCAACCCTCTCAAGAAGATCCGCTTCCAATATGTGACGGTGGCGCTGATTGCCCTCGACGTCCTCGTCTACGCCGTGTTTCAAACGGGATGGTTCATCCCGCTTGCGGACGAGGACTTGACGGCGTTCGCGGTGATCCCAGCCAAATTGATGGCGGGCGCCGGCGGCGAAACCGCGCTCTTCGCGACAGGGGCGGTTTTCGTGCCGGAGCGCCTGACGCTGATCACCTACATGTTCCTCCACGGGGGATGGGTCCACCTTATCGGCAACATGCTTTTCCTATGGGTGTTCGGCGACAATATCGAGGACGCGATGGGGCATCTCCGCTTCATCATGTTCTACCTGATGTGCGGGATCTTCGCGGCGCTCGTGCATGCCTATATGCTGCCCCACTCGGAGCTGCCGCTGATCGGGGCCTCGGGCGCGGTGGCGGGGGTTATTGCCGCCTATCTCATCCTGCATCCGAAGGTGAAGGTCTGGGTTCTGGCCCTATGGCGTATCCCCATCAAGATCACCGCCGCTTGGGCCCTTGGCATCTGGATTTTGGCCCAGTTCGTCAGCCTCTTGTTCGAAAGCGAGGAAGCCATCGCCTGGTGGGCTCATATCGGGGGTCTTGCGGCGGGGGCTGTGCTCATTCTTTTTATGCGGCGGCGCGGTGTGGTCCTGTTCGACCGGACCAGGGGCGGGGCTTGAGGGCACCCGGAAAGCCCGGGAACCATTGACTTCGGCTGGTTCGGGCAGTACCGTCGCGGCCATTTCGCAGTTGCGAGATGCTGGCTTTTTTGGGGGGCTGGTCGAAGGGTTGCGGGGAACAAAACGAGCCGCATGAAAATCATGGTACCCGTCAAACGGGTCATCGATTCGAACGTCAAGGTCCGGGTTAAATCCGATGGTAGCGGGGTCGACCTTGCCAACGTGAAAATGTCGATGAATCCGTTCTGCGAGATCGCCGTCGAGGAAGCCGTCCGCATCAAGGAGCGCGGCGAGGCGAGCGAGATCGTTGCTGTGTCCATTGGCAATGCCAAGGGGCAGGATACGTTGCGCACCGCGCTTGCCATGGGTGCCGACCGCGCCGTCCTGGTCAAGACGGAGGCGACCGTCGAGCCGCTCGCCGTCGCCAAGCTTCTGAAGGCTTTGGTCGAGAACGAGAAGCCCGACCTGATCATCCTGGGCAAGCAGGCGATCGACGACGACTGCAACCAAACCGGACAAATGCTTGCCGGACTGCTCGGCGCACCACAAGGGACGTTTGCCTCGAAGGTCGCGCTCGACGGCGACAAGGTGAAGGTCACGCGAGAGGTGGACGGCGGCCTCGAGACGGTCGAGCTTTCCAAGCCTGCCGTGATCACCACCGATCTTCGCCTCAACGAGCCGCGGTATGCGTCGCTACCCAACATCATGAAGGCGAAGAAGAAGCCTATCGACGAGACCACCCCCGAGACGCTCGGCGTCGATATCGCGCCGCGGCTCAAAGTGCTTTCGGTCGCCGAACCGAAGGCGCGCGAGGCGGGCATCAGGGTCGAGGATGTCGCGGCGCTGGTCGACAAGTTGAAGAACGAGGCGGGGGTTCTCTGATGGCGGTGCTGTTGCTGGCAGAGCATAACAACGAGAGCCTCGCACCGGCGACGGCCAAGGCGCTCACCGCCGCACGCGCCTTCGGAAGCGACGTGGATATCCTGGTGGCAGGCGAAGGCTGCAAGACCGTTGCCGATGAGGCCGCCAAGCTCGACGGCGTGCGGAAAGTGCTGCTTGCCGACGCGCCGCAATTGGCACATCGTTTGGCGGAGGAGACCGCCGCCACCATTGTGCCGCTGATGGCGAACTACACCGTCCTCCTTGCGCCGGCGACGACCATGGGCAAGAACGTGCTGCCGCGCGTCGCCGCTCTGCTCGACGTGGGGCAGATCTCCGACATCATCGAGGTCAAGTCGCCGGATACGTTCGTGCGTCCGATCTATGCCGGGAATGCACTGGAAACGGTGCAGACATCGGACAAGACCGTGGTCGGCACGGTGCGAACCACGGCCTTCGCCGCCACAGGCGAGGGCGGCTCCGCCCAGGTCGAGACGGTTGCACCTATGGATGCGCTGGGGCTTTCGAGCTTCGTCGGCGCCGACATTACCGAAAGCGAGCGGCCCGAGCTGACCTCGGCGCGTGTCATCATCTCGGGAGGCCGGGGCATGGCCTCGGGTGAGAACTTCGCCAAGCTGATCGAGCCGGTGGCCGACCGGCTCGGCGCTGCGATCGGCGCATCCCGGGCGGCGGTCGATTCCGGCTACATGCCGAACGACTACCAGGTCGGACAAACCGGCAAGGTGGTGGCGCCGGAGCTCTACATCGCCGTCGGCATCTCGGGCGCCATACAGCATCTGGCGGGTATGAAGGACTCCAAGGTGATCGTCGCCATCAACAAGGACGCCGAGGCGCCGATCTTCCAGGTGGCGGACTACGGACTTGTCGGCGATCTGTTCGCCGTCCTGCCCCAGCTGGATGCCGAACTGAAGAAGGCGGGTTACGGAGAGTAACGGGTTCATGAGGAATCGCGATGGACGACATAGTGCAAGGTTCGGATCTCCGCGCCGACCCAACCTCGAAGCGGGAGCTTGAGGTGGAACCTATCCGCAAAGTCGGGATTGTCGGCGGCGGCCAGATGGGGAGCGGCATCGCCCATGTGGTGGCGCTTGGAGGCTACGACGTGGCCATCAATGACCTGGCCAAGGAGCAGTTTGACGCGGCGCTTCAGGCCATCGAAAAGAATATGTCGCGGCAGGTCGCGTCCGGAAAAATCACCGAAGAGGATCGCGACAAGGCGCTCGGCCGCATCTCGTTCGCCGAATCGTTTCAGGGGTTCGCAGATGCCGACCTCGTGGTGGAAGCGGCGACGGAAGACGAGACGGTAAAGCGCAAGATTTTCGTCGCGCTGTGTCCCTACCTCAAGCCCGACGCCATTGTCGCCACCAACACCTCCTCGATTTCCATCACCCGGCTTGCTGCCACAACGGACCGGCCAGAGCGCTTCATCGGCATGCATTTCATGAATCCGGTGCCGGTGATGGAGCTGGTCGAGATGATCCGTGGGATCGCCACGGACGACGTCACCTTCACCCGGGCCAGGGATTTTGTCGAGACGCTGCACAAGACCACTGCCGTGTCCGAGGACTTTCCAGCCTTCATGGTCAATCGCATCCTGCTGCCGATGATCAACGAGGCGGTGTATACGCTCTACGAAGGCGTTGGCTCGGTCGACGCCATCGATACCGCCATGCGGCTTGGTGCACATCATCCCATGGGCCCCTTGCAGCTTGCCGACTTCATCGGTCTCGATACCTGTCTGTCGATCATGCAGGTTCTCTATGAGGGGCTTGCCGATTCGAAGTACCGGCCATGCCCGCTTCTCGTGAAGTATGTCGAGGCCGGCTGGCTCGGACGGAAGACGAAGCGCGGGTTCTACGACTATCGCGGCGAGACGCCGATGCCGACGCGCTAGCGCGGTATTCCTCCAAATCTCTCGTGGAGTTAGCGCAACGCGTGTGTGCGCTTCCGCGCTCGCTTGAAGAAAGCGGTTATCGTCGCTAAGCTTGCCTCGGAGCGTTAACTCGTCTCGTGAGGCAGGTGGGGCTGCCTTGGCACCCGTAGGGAGGTTTAGCGATGAAGTTTCAACCGCGTCTCGTGGCCGGTACGGTCGCGGCGTTGGCACTTGGCTTGTTTGTTGCGGCAAGCCCTGCCGTCGCGGAATGCGATCCCGACACTGCGATTTTCGAGGATGAATTCGAGTTCATGGACCCCTCGTGGGGCGAAGCCTCCGACGTCGTCTATGTCGAAGACGGTGCCTTGATCGTCGATGGGTCCATGGGCCAGGTCAATTTCCTGACCCAGAACATGGGCGCCGAGGTCTGCGCCGATCTCACCATCCTGGAGGCGACGAACATTCCGAACAGTCCCATCGGGATGGTGTTTTGGTGGCAGGATTGGGACAACTATTACTCGATGTTCATCTGGGCCGACGGCTGGGTCGAGGCCCGACGGATCGTGAACGGCAACATGACCACATTGTTCAGTGAGGAATCGCTTGCGCTCAAGAAGGGTGTCGGCGAGACCAATAGCGTCCAGCTTACGCTTCGGCCGAAAGACGCGACGCTCTACATCAATGGCACGGAGATCAAGCGGTTCAAGGGCAGGCAGCCGAAGGACGGCGGCGTCGTTGGTTTCTACGCCATGTCCAACGAGGACGAGCCCGGAAAGTTCGCGTTCGACAACCTCGTCGTGAACGAGCTTGAAGAATAGAGCTTGCGAGAAAGATTGCCGCCGCCGGGATCACGGCGGCGGCGGCGGGTCCTGCGACAGGCTATTGACCGAATAACCAATCCCACCAGCTTGAGCTTGAGCGGCTGGTCTTGAGGTCCTTGCTAGTCAGGGGTGGCTGAGCCGCCCTCTTGGCCGGCACGTCCTGGGCCTGCATGCGCATGGCCAAGACCTGCGTGCGGTGCGCGTCGGGCACCACCGCCTGTGCGGACCGTTTCGTCACGTCCACTCTTGCGGCGGCTTGTTTCGTGGCATCCGGGACGGCGGCTTGTGCCGTCGGCTTGGTGCTGGCGCGTGCCGCGCTTTCCTTGGCGGTCTCGGGCGCGGCGGCCTGTGCCGTCTGCACGGTGCCGGAGGAGCGTGCCGCGCTTTGCGTCGCGGCCTCTGGAGCGGCAGCCTGTGCCGTCTGCTTGGTGCCGGAGCGTGCTGCGCTTTGCTTAGCCGCCTCCGGAGCGGCAGCCTGTGCCGTCTGCTTGGTGCCGGAACGCGCCGCGCTCTGCTTGGCGGCCTCCGGAGCGGCGGTTTGTGCCGTCGGCCTAGTGCCGGAGCGTGCCGCGCTTTGCTTAGCCGCCTCCGGAGCGGCAGCCTGTAGCCCCTGCTTGATGCCGGAGCGTGCCGCGCTCTGCTTAGCCACCTCCGGAACGGCAGCCTGTAGTCCCTGCTTGGTGCCAGAGCGCGCCGCGCTCTGCTTGGTAACCTCGGGGGCGGTCGTTTGAGACTTTGGCTCAGCCGAGGCCAGCCCACCGCTCGCAAGCGAGAGGCCGATAGCGCAGGCAGTGCCGGAAGCAATCGCCGTCGCCGAGCGCATCAATCGTGCTTTCCGTTTCCACATAGTTCTCTCCACGTCGCTAGAACCAGCGCTCCTGCGCAATTTGACCCCACGATCGAGGCCAATTCTATGGCGGGATCGCGCTCCCTTCCAATCTCCTCTTTATTAAATCTGGGCCACGTTTCGGGGCTGCTGCGCCCGCGTCGCGGCGATGAACGCTGTATGAACGTTGCCCTCAGGTTCGGTTCAGAGCCAATCTGCGAAAAAAGCATCCTGAAGAGCGGAGAATAGCTTCCGTTCCTTCGGCGCCATTGTGAGGAGGCGCCCCATATTTGGAGGATGAAATGATGCTGAAGTCAGCTCTGATTGCCGCCGCCGCCGTTGCCATGCTTGGGTTCGGCCCCGCGCCGGCCAATGCCGCCGAGACGGCCCTCTACGGCGATGCGCTCCGCCAGGCGGTCATCGGCAAAACCGTTTTTCTCAACATTTCCGGCTTCGAGCTGCCGATCCAATACGCGTCCAATGGGACGATGAGGGGCAGCATGGGCACCATCGCCGCTGCCTTCTCGCGTGGCGACGGTTCCTCGGACCGGGGCAAGTGGTGGGTCGATGGCGACCAGCTCTGCCAGAAATGGTCCGTTTGGATGGAGGGCAACACCTACTGCTACAAGCTAAGCCAGAGCGGTAGCCAAGTGCGCTGGGTCCGTAACGACGGCCGCGCCGGCACCGCGCGGATCGGCTAGCCCGCTTTCCTAAGTTTCTCCCTGCCGAAACGAGCCAAGCGCCGCGCCCCCCAAGCCAGGGCGCGGTGCTCGCGCCTTCCCGACTGCTCAGTCCTTGAGCGCTCGGCTCGGGACCGAAGGCAGATACTCGATGGCAATGCGCATCAGCTCCGGCAGAGAATGCACGCCAAGCTTGGCCTTGAGCTGACTACAGGTGTTGGCGATCGTTTTGTAGCTGACATGCAGATCGGTGGCGATCTGGGCATAGGGCTTGCCTTCGGCGAGCAGCGAGAGAATTTGTAGCTCCCGCTCGGTGATCGACCGCAATGGATTGCTGGTCCGTCCGCGCGCTTCCATGAAGGCGACTTCAGACGCAAGCTCATGGCTGAGATAAGGCGTGCCGTCGCGTATATGCTCGAAGGCCTTCACGATCTCTTCGCCCGACGTGTCCTTCAGGATGTAGCCGTTCGCTCCGATCTTCAGTGCCCGGCTGACGATGAACGGGTCGTTGTGCATGCTGAACACCAATATTGGCGTGCGCGTGTCGTGCAACCGCAAGCGGCGGATGAAGGAAAGGCCGCCAAGCGCGCCGGTGCGCATGGCAAGGTCGACGATAATTACGTCCGGCTTCTTGCTGCGATAGAGGCGAAAGCCCTCGGAGAGGCTTTCAGTCTGTACGATACGTTTGACGCCGGCGAACTTCAGGAGCTGCCGGCAGCCTTCGAGCACGATCGGGTGATCGTCGATGACAAGCACTTGCATTTAGGATGCCTCGATTCTTTCGACATGTTCGGGCGGCCGTGCCTGGGCTGCGGCGGCCACGGTGATGGGTATGACGGCGCTCAAGATCGCGCCTCGCGTTTGTGTGCTCTGAATGGCGCATGTACCGCCGAGTGCGTGAAGCCGCTCCCGCATGGCCGTGAGACCGAAGCCCAGCGGCGTGTTGGGCAGGATGCCGCGACCGTCGTCTTGAATAAGGAGCTGTAACGCGGGCTTGGCGCCGCCCCCAGCACCGCGAGGGCCGCGCTTTTCGAACAAGTCCACGCGCACGGTGCTGGCCTTGCCGTGGCGGATGGCGTTGGTCACCCCTTCCTGGATACAGCGATAGACCGCGAGATTGATGGCTTCACCGTACCGGGCACCCCGCGTCCTGATGGAGTGGGTGAGACCAACCTCGGGGTAGCGGCGCTGAAGCTCGCTCAAAAGGTCGCCGGCGAGCTCCGACAATGCAACGCGGCCGAGCGAAACGGGGCGCAGCTTCTTGAGCATGACGCGGTTCATCATCTTCAGCCGTTCCGTCACGCGCAGAATCTCACCCATATGGCCGCGGATGTCCGCAGTGCGGCGGTCGCGGCGATGCTCGGTGAGCTTCTGTACGGACATGGCGTTGGCCATGATGCCGAACAGGCACGGGCTTGCCTCGTCGTGCAACTCGTTGGCGATCTCGCGTCGCTCGTCTTCCTGTACCGTTATGAGCTGGCCGTAGAGGCGGCCGTTCTCCGCCCGCGTGCGGCCGAGCGTCTCGGCAAGCCGGTTGAAGCGCTCGGTGATGGCTCCCAGCTCCTTCACACGAGGCGGCGTGAGCCTCGCCGTGTAGTCGCCGTCCTCGAGACGGACGAGACCGCGGGCGACGTTAGCCATGGGATCCAGCATGCGGCCGAGTACGAGATAAAGCGTGGCGAGCATCAAAAGATCGAGCGCAGCCAGCGCGAAGGCGAGCGAGGAGACATCGTACCAAACCTCGGCGATCTCGTCGGCGGGCTCGCCGGCGATAACGACGGTGCCGAGATCCCAAATTTTGGGTCCGTCGGTGACCGGCTGCTCGACAATAACCACCGAGCCAGCGCTGGGGTCGGCGAGCGCGACGCTCAATTTGCGCGGCGCCACGTTCGGCTCGATCAGCGCCTGGAACCAGGCCGGCGCAGGCGGCGGCAGGCTGGGATCGCGTGGCGCGCCCGGCGCGGGCGCGATCTGAACCAGATCGCCCTGGGCATCGGCTACGGAAATGCGCACATGGCGCAAACGCCCTATGTGCAGGCGGCTGGAGAGTTGATCAATCTTCTTGGCGAGGTCGATCGGCTGCCCGTCCGACGAGAGCGACTGAATCGCGACGCGGGCGAAGTTCTTGGCCAGCTCGACGGAGGCCTCCATCTCGACCCGCGTCGCGTCTCGAGCATTGGCGACCAGATTGCGCCGGCAATCAAAAGAGTGACGACATTGATCACGCCAATGGCAATGAGGAGCTGGGTGCGGATGGTTTGGTCGTACCAGATCTTGTTCAGCACTTTACCCACCTTCGACTTCTTGGCCCGTTGCTCTTGGCCCCCTAGGGCATCATCCTCGATGGAGGGACACGTCCGGACCCAGGAAACTCGTATCCTTCAACCGTTCGAGGGCGGCATCGCGGCCGACCCCCTGTTTGCGCAGATTGAAATAGTGCTGGCACACCGTGCCGAAACCCTCCTTGGGCCGTGTGTCGGACGCCATCGAGTTGAGAAACGCAATAAGGTCCGGCGCGCTCTCGTCGATGCCTTCCGCCGACAGCATCTCTTCGAGCTGGACAGCCCGGTTGGCGACCATGCGCGGCTCATTGCCGAACCGCTTGGCTGCCGTGTAGAGCTCGGCGCGGATGGCCTGGACCTCGGGATCGGCCTCGGTGAGGTCGGCATGCGCCGCGCGGCTCGCAAGCCATTGCTCCGGCGTAACCTCACTGTGTGCGTTGAGCCACTTGATGCGCGGTAGAGCGGGGCCTGCCGCGGTCTGCGGCGAAGGTGGCGGGGTCGCCGCCTGCTCCGACCCCTCATCGCAGCCCATACCAAAAACAGGCAGGAGCGCAAGGACGGCTACGCGAGCCACGGCGGCCGGAGCAGCAAAGAGATGAAACGATCTCACAGGGGACATAACCTAAATGGCTGAGGCTCAACGCATAACAGACCGAGCGCGGACACTTCGCTGGCGCCGCGACCGATCACACCGACTACGAATGCAGCAAACATGATGCCATCGAGGTTCTTGCCACAGGTGCCCAAACGTCTTGCCTAGTCTTCCCGGGAAAATGCCTCGCGATACCGCCTCTCACAGAGAGTCGTCTGGCGAATGGCAGGGAGTTGTGGGGTCGCAACATAGGGACTCCTCCCGCCCCGTTAGGACGAGAATCGTCCTGTGGGTTTCGAGCAATGGTCCAGCACCGTTTCTGGGTATCGGCCCAAAGACGCATCCTCAAGCGCGGTCCTAGAGTGCAGCCACCGCAAAAGAGGTGTTCGTCTTGCAGAGCAAGGTGTTCGCCCCTTGCAGTATGGTCGGACTTCAACATCCGGCCCCGCGGCTGCGCTGGGATGGAACGGCAGCAAAAGCCCGAAAGCCCTCGCGCAGAGTGTGAGCGGAGGAGGCGAGCCTCGTTCTAGGGGTTCAAATCTCTCCACTCCGTACCAATGGGAGCGAAAACGCGAGGGTTCGCATATGAGGAGATCTCTCAGTATCGGTGGGTTGGCGTCGGCGTCCTGCGTCGCGCTGGCCTTCGGCGCTCTGTTCGGAGCGTCAGCCATCGCCAACGACAGGCTAGTCGAGTTGGCGAATAGCAACGAAAACTTTGTAATGCCCGGCAAGGACTATACGGGCGACAACTATAGCGAGATGACCCAGATCAACACGGGGAATGTGAAGGACCTCCGTGTCGCTTGGTCGTTTTCAACAGGTCTGCTGCACGGCCATGAGGGCACGCCCCTCGTGATCGACGGCGTCATGTATATCAACAGTTCCTTCCCCAATAACGTCTTCGCCATGAATTTGGACAATCCGGGCAAGATCAAGTGGCAGTACAAGCCGAAGCAGGATCCTGCGGCTCGTGCCGTGGCTTGCTGCGACCTCGTCAACCGTGGCTTGGCATACTGGCCGAGCGACGATACGAGCAAGACGCCCAACCTGATCATCTCCAATCAGCTCGACGGCCACGTGGTGGCGCTGAACGCCGAGACTGGCGAGGAGTACTGGAAGGTTGAAAATTCCGACATCAAGGTTGGCTCGACGCTGACTATTGCTCCTTACGTCATCAAGGACATGGTGCTCGTCGGCTCCTCTGGTGCCGAGCTTGGCGTCCGCGGCTATGCCACGGCCTATAACGTCAAGACGGCCGAGCAGGTCTGGCGCAAATATGCGACCGGTCCTGACGACGAGATCGGCATCGGCGACGACTTCAACAAGGATAACCCCCACTACGGTCAGAAGGGCCTCGGCCTGGCGACCTGGGAGGGCGATGCCTGGAAGATCGGCGGCGGTACGAACTGGGGCTGGTACGCCTACGACCCGCAACTCAACCTTGTCTATTACGGGTCCGGCAATCCTTCGCCGTGGAACGAGACCATGCGTCCTGGCGACAACAAGTGGACCATGACCCGCACGGCCCGCGATGCCGACAACGCCATGCTCAAGTGGGGCAATCAGAAGACTCCGCACGACGAATGGGATTATGCCGGCGTCAACGTCATGATGCTTTCCGATCAGAAGATCGATGGCAAGGACCTGAAGCTGGTCACCCATCCTGATCGTAACGGCATCATCTACACGCTGAACCGCGTCAATGGCGACCTGGTCCGCGCTGACTTCCTGGACGACACCGTCAATGTGTGGACGCATGTCGACATGAAGACCGGCATCCCCGTGCGCAATCCAGAATACGGCACGCGGATGGACCACAAGGCCACGGACGTCTGCCCGTCGGCCATGGGCTATCATGATCAGGCCCACGACTCGTACGATCCGGAGCGGGGTCTCTTCTACCTCGCCATCAACCACATCTGCATGGATTGGGAGCCCTTCATGCTTCCCTATCGCGCCGGTCAGTTCTTCGTCGGTGCGACCTTGTCGATGTATCCGGGTCCGAAGGGCGATCGCGCCAACTACCTCGGCCTCGGCCAGGTCAAGGCGTACAGCGCCGTCACCGGCAAGTACAAGTGGTCGGTCATGGAGCGGTTCGCGGCTTGGGGCGGCACGCTCGCGACCAAGGGCGGTCTCGTCTTCTACCCGACGCTCGACGGCTACTTCAAAGCCCGCAACAGCGATACCGGTGAGCTTCTGTGGAAGTTCAAGATGCCTTCGGGCGGTATCGGCTACCCGATGACGTACGAGCATAACGGCACTCAGTATGTCGGCATCTACTACGGTGTCGGCGGCTGGCCGGGAGTGGGCCTAGTGTTCGACCTCCAGGATCCGACCGCCGGTCTCGGTGCGGTGGGCGCCTTCCGCAATCTGCAGAACTGGACGCAGATGGGCGGCGGCCTGCTGGTGTTCTCGCTTGACGGCAAGAACCCCTATTCCGAGGACGTGAATCTCGACGAGTACTCGACCGAGATCATCACCGATGGGACCTAATTAGACGACTTGTGCCGCCAGGCCGCAGTTCCCGCGGCCTGGCGGGACATCCCTGCTAACCCAGTGTTGAGTTTTGGCGTAGCGGCGGGTTGTCGAGACAGGCGGCCAGAGGTCGGTTCGGCGAACAGCAAGACAGATAAAGCAGAACCCAGGCTGCGGTCAGCGTGAAAAGCGTCGTCTCGAACAACGCATGCTGCAAGGCGCCCCAAGCGAGAAGCAAACGAGGAAGCGAACAAGTCATGGAGAAGCACGAGTTCAGAAAGTCGCTGTGCGCCATCATGGTCGCAACCAGCGCCCTTCTCATTGCCCCCGCTTACGCGGCGAGCGATGCGACAGAGAAGTCCGATAGCAAGGCGGAGCCACTCAGGGTGTGCGCTGGCGCCAACGAGGCGCCCTATTCGAGCACAGACGGCTCTGGTTTTGAGAACAAGATCGCGGAGATCCTCGGCAAGACGATGGGCCGTCCCGTCGAGTTTGCGTGGGAGCAAAAGCCGGCGATCTACGTGGTGCGTGATCAGCTCCTGAAGGACAACTGCGATGTTGTGATCGGAGTCGCAGAGCAACCAAACGACGGCTTGGTGCCGTTGGGAACTGAAGCTACCGGCCATGCCTGGCTCCATCGGGCCTGCTGGCCGTCGTGGTCTCGAGCGCGAGAGTGCGAAGCTATCGCGACACTCGCGTCGATGGGCGTTGGGGCGAAACCCTTTGTTTCTCGGATTAGGCCGACGGGAGACACGGAGCCAATGCCAATCACACCTTCGGCCAGCAAACACCAGACACATCAACAAGAGGAGAAGACTGATGAAACACGAACTGAACTATGAAAACCAAGATCTCGCGGCCATGGACGCGGCCGGGAAGCGGGTGGCGTGGATGAAATCTGCCTTTGGACAGCACTACCCGAAGACCAAGAAGTGGCGGATCCGTATGGACTTCGATGAGAGCGGGGAGTTGATCGAGTATTGGGAAGCCGCCATGGATCGGGCTGGGAACGAGCTGTTCGGCAGCGGCATCAGCCGAGTTGACGAGCCAACGAGCGGAGGCAGGATCACCTTTAAGGGCTTCCGCCTCTCGGCTTTGCAGGTTCACGCGCTCCTTGCTGGTCTAGATCACAAGCTGACCCGCTCACTTCTTGGCTGGCTCTGTGACCTGAATGGACCCGACGAACCTGCTGTCCTCTTTGGGCCTGCCACTATCAAATCCCTGTGGCGCCGCGGTCTTTTCGAGGGCAACTTCAATGACTCGCGTGGCGTCGGAAGCCGAGATGAACTTAAGGAGGCCGAGACGCTTGATGGAGCGCGGTACTCACCGGATGTCCCAAAGTTACAGGTCTGGACGAGTGACTTTGGGAAGGAGGTCCTCGAGGATGGTAAGGAGGTCCTCGAGGAGCTGGGTCTGCTTCCCCGGGATGGTGCGTTGCACTGAAGGCTCTGAACCGCAGCCTTAAGCGTGCATCTTAGGAAGTCCGCTTTATTCCCTAAAGCGGACCTCTCCAGCCTCAGCATCAATGTCCGCGAAGTGCCAGAAACGGAACATCCGGAGAGCTTCGCCTGGGGCATGCGAGCGGGCGCCAACCAAGCCTCTGAGTGGCCCAAAGGTGTCTAGACCGCCGGTCGCCACATGGGGCCATGAGCGGCCGTCGTATCGAGAAGAAGTGGGGAAAATGTCGATCAAAGGCTTCCTTGTCGGAGTGCGAAGCGGTTCAATGCTTAATCAGATGCTGAATCGGGAGATGGATCATGTCGCCGCTCGGAATCATACTCGTCATCCTCCTCGTCATCCTCCTGCTAGGTGGCTTTAGTGGCCGCTTCGGCGGCTACGGCTACGGCTTCGGTCACGGCGGCATCGGTATCCTCGGCATTATCCTCATCGTCCTTGTTGTACTACTGCTCATGGGTCGGCTTTGATCTGACACGGGAAGCTCGAACGCTGCGCCGACGAGGCAGAAGCTCGACTTCCCTCGACGGAGAATCGTAATGCGTACCCCCACGTCTTTCATCGGTTTTGAGCACGTGCACAGTGCGCATGAAGCATCCACGGGACAATGACGACCGGTCGTCCAGCGACTTTTGCCGTGCTTACTATGTGCTTACTGGGGGAATTTTGCGCTTTGGAACTAGCGCCTAACGCATTGAAAATTATGGTGGGCGCACAAGGACTCGAACCTTGGACCCGCTGATTAAGAGTAGTCGGCGGCATCAGAAAAGTCCGCTTCTATCAAAAGCAGACCTCGGGAAAGCGGGTGGTCATCCGGCACGACTCGGACGCTCCAACTTTGCGGGCGAACTTCCGCTCGTTGGGATGAAGCGGAGCCCGGCGTGACCACCGCCAGCCTGGTTCCTCCGTGTCAGGAACCGCCGGGCTTAGCTGCTGCCGGGTCGCGTGTCACGGGACTTACCGGGGGCTTATGATCGTCAGGTCCACCTGCCACGTGGTCGGCGACGAAGGCCCCACGCTCCCCCATGGGCCGCGGCTTGCCTGCTGTCGTGTCCTTGGCAGTCTGCAGCTCGAGCTCTGCATTAATCTCGGCGCCGAGCAAAACGATGTAGAACGAAAGGTAAAGCCAGAACAACAAAATGATGACGGCGCCAAGCGACCCGTAGAGCCTGTCGTAGTTGGCGAAGTTCGATACGTAGTAGGAGAAACCGGCTGACGCAAAGAGCCACACGACGGTCGCTATCAACGACCCCACACTTACCCATCGCCATTTGGCGCTTCGGCGACAAGGCCCATAGCGATAGACGAGAGCAAGCAAGAGCAAGACGACCACAGCGAGAATGGGCCAGCGGGCGATTCTCACCAGAAGCCCGAACGCTTCTGAAAATCCGGTGACTGCGAACAGGACGGAAAAATAGAAAACCGTGAGAAGCGCGAGTACGCCACCAAGAAGGCCAACGACGGCAATCATGAAAGCGCTCAAATAGTACCGCAGCAGACCGCGACGCTCAGGCTCCTCATAGGCGATATTGAGCGCTGCAAACATCGCTTGAGTCAGATTGCCGACGCTCCAAAGCGCAATAGCGACACTGACTAACAGGCTCCAGCCCAGCGCCTCAGTAGAGCTTTGCGCTATCCTGCGAATCTGCTCCACGACCATGTTGAAAGCTTCGGACGGCAGCACGGAGCTGAGTATCCCGAATTGCTGCTCCACCGTCGTGGCATCGGCAGTCAGCCCGTAAAGAGAGATCAAGGCCGTCAGCGCCGGAAAGATAGCGAACAAGGCATAGAACGCACAACCCGCCGCAACAACCGAGAGGTTGTCGCGCGAGCTTTCAATCCACACCCTTTGAGCCACTTGCCACCAACCTTTACCGTGGCCTTAAGCTGATGCGCCAGTGCTCAACGATACTGGTGCCCAGGCCAGCGTGGGGGCCTCGCCGCTCAACTCCTGGGTCCCCGATCCATTGTCGGAGACCGACGGCGCCAGCCAGACGGTTCAGAATTTCGCCCTCTGCTCCGGTCGGGAAGCCGTGCTTCAAGGCGTTGATTACGTCACGATCAGCCCGATGCTCACAGCCTCGCTCGATCCGAAACGCGCCTTTGACCGTTCGCCCGCGGAACTTTCCACAATCGGGCGAATTAAGTATTCCAAGTATAGGCGGCTAGCAGTAGCGATCCTCCACCGCCAGGAGATGCTCTTTAAGAAGCCCGGCTCACGCTGGGCTTCTCTCAGTTAGAGCACCCGGAACCTTCTCCCACTCGCTTCGGTTGAATACTTGGGCACATGGCCCCCTCACCTCGTGCCCCCTCGACCTCGAAGCCCGGCTTCACCCCTGCAAGTCGGGCTTCCTTTTGGCGCAATCCTAGTGCTCGGCCTGATAAGTGACGAAGGCCGCTATCCAAAATTCCCTCCTAACGGCAAGTGAGTGGAACGCTACACACAAAAAACGTTGGATCTGAAGTCGGACCAGGCGCTTTGGACCACTGAACCACGAACTACGGGGCGCGACCCATGACTCAAAACATATCGACCATGTCCGAATCCTGCGAACTTGCACACGTCCTGGTCCGCTACCGCACACCGAACGTCGCACGAAGCATGTTCGAATTGGTGATCACCGCTGGGCCGTTCGTGCTCGTCTGGGCTCTGATGTGGGCGGCGCTGGAGGCCGGCTATTGGGCCGGCCTGCTTCTCGCCGTCCCAGCGGCGGGATTCCTCGTTCGCCTGTTCATGATCCAGCATGACTGCGGCCACGGGGCATTCTTCCCGCGTCGTCGCGCGAATGATTGGCTCGGGCGTGTCATCGGCGTGCTGACACTTACGCCCTACGATGTCTGGCGCCGCACCCACGCCCGCCACCATGCGGGCTCGGGCAATCTCGACCGCAGAGGCATTGGCGACATCGATACGCTGACCGTGCGCGAGTACCTGGCACTACCGCGATGGCGCCAGCTTCTCTATCACCTGTACCGGCACCCGATGGTGATGTTCGGCATTGGCCCTGCGTATTTGTTCCTCCTGCGCAACCGGCTTCCGTTTGGGATGATGCGCAGCGGCTGGCGGCCTTGGCTGAGCACGATGGCGACGAATGGTGCAATCGCTATTCTGGTTGCGGCGATGATCTGGCTAGTGGGCCTCGGCCCGTTCCTGCTTGTGCATCTGCCGATTACGCTGCTCGCAGCTTCGATCGGCGTTTGGCTCTTCTACATCCAGCATCAGTTCGAGGATACGTATTGGGCGCATGACGAAGGCTGGAATTTCCACGCGGCGGCGCTGCACGGCAGCTCGCATTATGACTTGCCAGGTGTGTTGTCCTGGTTCACCGCCAACATTGGCGTGCATCATGTCCACCATCTTTGCAGCGGAATTCCGTATTACCGGCTGCCACACGTGTTACGGGATTACCCGCAATTCGCGGCAGTCGGACGGCTTACCCTGTTCCAGAGCTTCCCCTGCGTGCGCAAAGTTCTCTGGGACGAGAGGAAACAAAAACTCATTACTTTTCGCGAGATGCGGACTTCACTTCCGCTGACTGGGACGGGCCGTGGCGGGTCACGATCATATTCACAACACGTACTGCGGGCTCGAACCTAAAGCGTGAGAACCGGCGCGTGCGCGCCGGTCTCCTGGCCCGATGCTCCGAGATGTTCGCCGCGCGATGGTGCGGCTCCCGGGGCTTCTCTTATTAACCCGAGGAGACCGACATGGACCAGACGACACTTCTCATCATCCTCATTCTCGTCCTGATCATTTTCGGCGGCGGCTGGTACGGTCGCGGACGCTGGTTCTAACAGCGTTAGCCTTCAATCGTGGGGTACAGCATGTCAGTCGACAGAAGGCAGGCGCGGTAAGCGTGGCTACGGCGGAAGCCGTTGGTCTCCTCGTGATAAGGCGCCTGCGTTATAGAGCGCGCAAACCACGAAAAGCTCGCCCCAGGGGCAGCTTAGCTTAGGCAGGGTCTGCGGCCCGGCGCGCATTAGGCAACGTCGAATCATTCTTATCGGCCCCAAGATAGAAGCTGCGAACCGGACGCAGACCCCGGTCGAGCTCATAGACGAGCGGCCTTCCGGTTGGGACCTCGATG
The DNA here is from genome assembly GCA_964447575.1 of uncultured Methyloceanibacter sp. GTDB lineage: Bacteria > Pseudomonadota > Alphaproteobacteria > Rhizobiales > Methyloligellaceae > Methyloceanibacter. Next base: position 5,805 of record CAYUTT010000001.1, on the reverse strand, counting down.
CGTTGAATGTTCTCGTCGGAGACGCCGTCGATGTGTTTGATTAGGCCCCTCAGGCTGGTCCCGTGGGCGGTGACCAGGATCGTATGGTCTTCCATGAGCTGCGGCTCGATGTGCTCATACCAATAGGGGAGGAGGCGCGTCAGCGTATCTTCAAGACTCTCTGTGAAGGGAAGTTCGGCCCGTGGTACCGTGGCGTATTTCCGATCATGCCCTGGGTAGCGCCGGTCCTTTTCGGTGAGCGCTGGTGGGCGCGCCCGATAGCTCCGGCGCCAGCGTTCCACCTGTTCGACGCCGAACTCTCGCCTCGTCTCGTCCTTATTTCGCCCTTGGAGCGCGCCGTAGTGACGTTCGTTGAGTCGCCAACTGTGGGAGACTGGAAGCCACGCCAAATCAAGCTCATCGAGTACGATCCACGACGTATGGATGGCGCGCTTCAGGACAGAGGTAAAACACCGGCCGAACGAGATGTCGTGCGCCTTGAGCAGTGCCGCCGCTTGTTTCGCCTCCGCGATACCTGTCCCAGATAGGTCGACGTCAGTCCACCCGGTGAAGAGATTGTCCCGGTTCCAGACGCTTTCACCGTGTCGCAGGAGAATTAGTTGCGACATATGAGGTCTCCGTTGGCGGTGTCACGCCATCACCACAATCGGTGGCGACCACGGTTCTCGGAAGCCATAGCTCAAGAGTGTTCACTGATCAGGAACTACTGCGAGCCTCGGCAATGATCGTCAACACCTTGTCGCATAGGGGATCAAACTTAATTGGACCACTGCCCGCTAACACGAATATCTGCTTACAAAGTGCCTCCTGATTTATTGCAGGCTCCTTTTCTGGAGTGCGGCACAGATTGTCGGCCTCAACGTAAACGCAGGCCAACTCATAGACGCGGTCAAGAAGTTCCAAATCGAGAGGATCGAATTTCGGAGAGTTCATAGCGGCCACCTTTCGGTTCACCCCTACCTTGAATAAACGACGAAGCTAGTTAACTGGTTTCAAGCGCCTGCGCGTCCATCACACCACTATACCGAAATGCGCCTCCGGATCGCTCGGCACCTTCCTCAGAGATGAGTAAGATTGGCAACCGATCTCGACATGGATTGGTCTGCTCATGGCACGAAGCCGACATGGTGGAAGACGCTCGCGACGCCGGCTTTTGACCCAGGGCCGACATCTTCCATGAGGAATCAAGCCGCACTCTCTCGACCGACCCCCGGCTTCCGATGGCGTGTGGCTTGCGATTTCGACCCTGCTCCGGCCGTCCGCGAAGGCTTCTCCTCGGGCCCCGCCTCAAGCAAGTTCGTGAGTCCTGAAAGGACAAAGGAAGGCACGCCTGAAGAGGTACGCACGCAATCCCGCAAAGCGAGCAGAAACTCGCGTGCCTCCTCTACGCGTGGCCCGAGGTCTTTCAGAAAGCGGCGCCATTTGGTCTGTTGCGCCTCAAGCTGTTCGATTAAATTCGTCGCGGCAAGATACTCTGCCAGCGGATCCAGCTTGAAACGTACCCGGTCCTCGCGCACCCCGGGCACCTCGACCAGGCACAGGCGTTTGTGAAGGTATTCAAGTCGAGCCTCGGCGTCGTCGCCCAACGTCTCAAGCACGCCGCTGCGATCGGCCTCTGAGGGCCGGAATGAGGCGTCAAGGCACGCCCATGCGACCTTTTGCGCGTCCTGCTGTACCTCGGAGGTTGGACGTTGCCCATCCTCCACCGTCTCGTTCATCAGGCTCACATAGCGCAGCATTAGCTCCGGGATGTTATCCGGCAGCTGCCGCCCCTCTGCAGCTTTTTTTGCCTCAATCAACTGATCGGCGTAAAGTCGCACACAAAGTACGGTGACGGGTCGGTCACCAACAAGGGTGGTCAGCCGTTGACAAGCCGCAAAGAACTCGGAGTCGGAAAACTGCTCGCGCATGCCCCGTGCGCGCAGGTACGCGCTCATAAATTCGCTAAGCCGTTCCGCTGCCACACGGATGGGCTGCACCTCGATTAGAGTCATCCCCCCCAGCGGTTCGCGGCGACGCGACGTTATGATAACCGCTTTAGGCTTAAAGCTCGGAGCATCCGGCCGCACTGCTTCCTGGGTGGTCTGGCTCATTTCAGAGAGATGATCGATAATCACGAGTAATCGCCTACGACGAAGAAGAGCCTCCATCAGTTCGTCGTCGGGCGGATAATCCAATCCCAGGACATCCTCGACCTGACGGCGAATGGCGTCGAACAGCGGATCGTGATCTGGACCAACTGGCGTGTCCAGCTCCCGCTCAACGAGGACTGGAAGCATAGGGTGCCTGCAAGGCCAATCCTCTGCGTCATCAGAAAGGCACCAGCGCGCAATCTGACAAGCGATGCTCGTCTTCCCCGATCCACCCTCGCCCCAAATGAGCAGGGTCACTGGAAGCCGACCGAATGCACTTGCACGCAGCACCGCCGGCGTGAACTCCGCGCAAGCTTCGCCAGCAAAAACAATGGGCATCGGGATGTGGATGGCGCGATCGCGCACAGTCAGCTTGTCAAGAAAGCGCTCGCGCGCTGTTGGTCGGTGGTAATTTACCCAGCTATCCAGAACCCTTGGGCTATTTCCGCAACCAACCAAGCACGAACCAGTGCAGCGGAACAGGTATCTTGTACATTCCCAATTGGACCTGGCCGGCTTCCTTAACCCAGCACACAAGGTCATGGAATAAAAGCGGGCGAGCTGCAAACAGCAGCAAAGAGCCACCGGCTGAAAGAAGAAGGGCGACGAGGAGGGCGCCATAAACAGGGTGGCGCCCTGCCAACTCCCACACCCGATCAAAGGAGGACGGCCGTGCCTGTAGCTGCATGTGATCAATCAGGATGCGAACTGCTTGGGTACGGTCCCCAACACCGGCCTCTTTTGCAGCAGTCTCTGCAGCCTTGAAGTTTTCGAGAAAGTTCGGGTCAGGCCGAGCGTTACTTTCATGGAGAGAGTTATGGTAGGCAGCTGCAATCTGGTTGATGGCATCGGCAATCGTCTCGCGGGTGCCTTCGTCATGTGCAGCATTTAACGCCGCCGTGAGCGGGCTGCGGCGCACCTTTTGCTGCGCGTGGCGGCAGGTCGGGGGTGTCAGTTGGGACCAGATTTTGCTCGAGGTCGGCAATCAATTGTTTCATTTCCTCGATCTCCCTGACCTGCGACTCAATAATTTGATCGGCAAGCTTGCGAACACGGGGATCGCCAATGTGGGCCCTCCGGCTGGTGAGGATTGCGATCGAATGGTGCGGAATCATCGCCTTCATTTAGGCGACATCATAGACGGTTGCTTGGCTGCGGACGAGCCAGAGAGCACCCACAAACAAGGCGATGGCTGCAACGATGATCGCAATATTGATCCGATTGCTTTTGTACATGTTGAGCATGAAGCTCAGCATGATGATTGCCATCACCGCACCCATCAGTATAGCCATCCAAACTCGCGTTTGACTAAACCACACATGGTTAAGCGCGTAGGTGTTCAGATACATTAAGCCATACATCACGATGGTCGCCGTTACGATCATCAGACCAAAGCGAACATAGCTCATCGACTTCTCCTTGAGCGCACGTGCTAGCGATTTAACGCTAGACACTCTTTGGAGTTCAGAGAGCGCCACCGCCCAATCGAGGCGTTTCTGCTTGCCAGCGCACCGAGCCGCAAGGTTCGCGTCCTGGCCGATCGTCACAAGCAGGAAGTCGTGTCCCGCATGGAGGCACATCGGAGCATCATTAAGGTGCTGAGCCGCCTGATCGCCGCCTGCAAAGGCGACGACCGCCCCGACTGCCCGATCCTTGATGAACTCAGCGGAGGGCGCACGCGCCAGTCCTGAGTCCAGGCTATCGGCTACTACAGTTTGCCATGCCACACCCGCTTGACCCAAAGGGCGCTAGGCCAAGCGTTTCAATCAAAACAGCTCAGTGCGAAGGCGGCTTACATCCCCATCGCCTTATGAGCTTCGTTCATGTGCTTCATGCACTCCGCCGCGTCCCCTTTCTTCATCTCAGCCTTGGACATGTCGAGGTGCATGGTCGCCTCCTTCTTCTTTTCCGCATCCGTCATTTTGGCGATCATTTCATCCATCTGCTTCATATGGGCGTCATTGCACAGGTCCTGGCTCCCTGCAGAGGTCGGTGACAGTGCCGTGACCGCGATAAAGGCTGCTATCAGGGTTCCTTTGAGCATTGGTTTTCCTCCTACGTCTGTCGAATTCCATTCACGGATGACTAAACGCATGCCGTAGGCAAATCGCCCAATAGACGGGACATTTTTTCCAAGCGGAACGGTCGGTGACCTCGACAGCCCACCCCGCCTCCCGCGTCTGTTCAGTCAGCAAACTGGCGGGATGCGGCTTTTTTGAAGGTCCCTTTAAGATTGCTGTCGATGGCAAGATCGAACATGGCAAGGTGGCCTGGCCCTCCGGCAGCAGCTTGGGATCGCCGAGACACGTTCGCAACGGTGACTTTGCGCCGAGCAGTTTGCCCTTGTTCCAAGTGCGCCCTACATGCTGCGCAGTCATTTTGAGAAGACGTGGCCAGCTAGGAAGGTTGTACTCTCAGTTTGAAGGGTCGGTGCCCGAAAGCTCCATGAACACTCCAGATCCAATTGCCTCCGATAGGCGCCAGTCAGCCTCTGACCGCCTCAATCAGAGCTGTCTTTGTGTCACGCTTGACCGGGTAGCACTGGGGGAGGCATTGGAGCGGGAGGCTGCAGATCCTGCGTTCGTTGAGACCTTCATCCGCCCTAGGGCCCACCTGTTCTCCAACGTGCCGGTTTTTCTCTCGGCCGATGCCGTCGCGGAGATGCAAGAGTGCGTCTCAGCTATCGAGGCGACGACACGGCTCCCCTCGTACCAAGCTGCCGTTCTATCCTGGGCGCCCCAGATCGCGCAGAGGGATCATGGTCCAGTGGGCGCGTTGATGGGGTATGATTTCCACCTCGGTGGAGACGGCCCAAGATTAATCGCCAAATGCCGGTGGGGCGTTCCTCAACGTGCTCCTCGCACGGGCGCAGCGCGCGTGCTGTGCAGTCATGGAACCGCCGCCGATCGCCATCGGGTATAGCTTCGAGGACGCAGTCTTTCGGATGTTCCAAGACGAATGGAGGCGCCAGCGGGGAACCGGCACACCCCACAGGATCGCTATCGTCGATGATAGTCCGGAGGAGCAGTATCTCTATCCCGAGTTCGTGCTGGCAAGGCAAGTTCTGACCGCGCGGGGTGTTGACGCACTTATCGCCGACGCCTGCGGTCTTCGCTATGACGGCGGCCGACTGTCGTTCGATGGGCACAATATCGACCTCGTGTACAATCGCCTGACTGATTTCGCGTTCGAGCGGCGAGAGCACGAAGCATTGCGCGAGGCCTATCGGGACGGCGCGGTGGTCGTTACGCCGAATCCACATAACCATGCCCTCGTCGCGGACAAGCGCAACCTAACGCTCCTGTCAGACCCGGTGACACTCGAGGAGTTGGGCGTGGAGTCAAAACTTCGTGCCCTTCTGAGTGCCATAGTACCTCGTACACTCCTTGTGACTCCTGCCGCCGCCGATGCCCTGTGGAAGTCACGCAAGAACTTGTTCTTCAAACCGACCGGCGGCCACGGCGGCAAAGCGGTTTACCGCGGCGACAAGGTAACGAAAGGCGTTTGGGCGAAGATCTCACGGGGCGACTACGTTGCCCAGACTTTGGTCCGCCCGAGCCAACGCATCGTCAGGGTCGACGACGCACCCCAGGTGCGCAAGATGGATGTCCGACTCTACACCTATGACGGGCGCGTCCTTCTGGTGGCGGCCCGATTATATCAAGGCCAAACT